>NZ_JBXFWF010000002.1:0-144755 GCF_056854515.1 Stenotrophomonas sp. STEN063 | reverse complement strand
CCCCCCCCCCCGCCCCCCGCCCGCCGCGCGGGGGGCCCGGCCGCCCGGCGCCGGGCGGAGCCCGCCCCCGCCCCCCCCGCCCCCCCCCCCCCCACTACAGGTGGGTTGCTGGGTAAAGCCCCTGCCGCGCATGGCCCGGCACTACCGGTGATGCCACTTGCATGCCTCGGCGTGTAGGATCGGCCCATGGCAGGCGCACTTTCCCGCATTGATCGCATCCCCAGACTCAGCCGTCTCGGCTGGCTGATGGGCTTGTATGCGGAAAACCACGATCACCTGATGCGGCTGTTCGCGCCGGATCGGCTGCAGGTGGGCAGCCACCTTTCCAGCATCGGCGATGGTCTGGACCTGCGTCTGGATGTGATCGAATGCCACCGCTACACGGTGGAACTGCGGATGACCTACGACCTGTGCGATCCGGTCACTGGCGAGCCGGATCCATCGGCATTCGTACGGCTGTACCGCGATGCGCGTCAGGCCGAAACCACGCATTGCTACGTGGGCCGACGCTGGCAGGACGTGATGGGCATGTATCCGCCGCCGGAGGCGCTGATCAGCCACCGCATGCGCATGAACACCTTCCTTGGGAAATGGCTGGAATATCTGGCCGAGCGCGGCCACGGCGTGGCCACCTTGCGCCGTGTCGATGAGACCGTCGTGCCAATCCGGCGCATGGATGTCATGCCCGGCTGAGGCGCGAGCGGTTCATCGGTCATACTGCACGCCCCCTTGTTCCGGTTGTCGCTATGCCGTACACCCCGATTATGGCCACGCTCGGCTATGTGCTGTCTGCCGATGGCAGCAAGGCCTTGATGATCCACCGCAACACCCGGCCCGGTGACATGCACCTGGGCAAGTACAATGGGCTGGGCGGCAAGATGGAGGCCGATGAGGACATCCTTGCCTGCATGCACCGCGAGATCCGCGAGGAAGCGGGCATTGAATGCGGCACGACGCGCCTGCGCGGCAGCATCAGCTGGCCGGGCTTCGGCAAGAATGGCGAAGACTGGTTCGCCTTCATCTTCGTCATCGACGACTACACCGGCACGCCGATGGAGGTTAATCGGGAGGGCACGCTGGAGTGGGTTGCGGTCGACCAGCTGGAATCGCTGCCGCTGTGGGAGGGCGACCGCCACTTCCTGCCACTGGTGTTCGACGCGGACCCGCGCCCGTTCCATGGCGTAATGCCGTACCGCGACGGGCGCATGCAGTCCTGGAGTTACACGCGCCTGTAATGGCTTGCTGCAGTGGTGTCATGTAGGCAGCTCCGGCGAGCGGCACTGGCTTCGAGGCCGATGGAGCGATCCGGACACGAACGTGTCGGGGTCCAGCGCTGGCGTGTCGCACACCGGGCAAGCTGGCCAGGCGCGGGTACTGTCCACTGTTCAGGTGCTCGCGGTACCCTGTTGCGGTCCATGCACCGTGAGTTCCCATGAAACGCCATTTCTCGATGCTCCGTGAGTTCCAGCTCGCGGATTGGTTCACCCTCGGCAACGCGTTCTGCGGCACCGGCGCGGTGTTCGCGGCGATGCGCTTCCTGCAGGACGGCGAGCGCGGCTTCCTGATGTTCGGCATGGCCTTGATCCCGCTGGCGTTTATTTTTGATGCGCTGGATGGCCGGGTTGCGCGCTGGCGCCAGTCCTCGTCCACGCTGGGGCGCGAGCTGGATTCGCTGGCCGACATCATTTCCTTTGGTGTGGCGCCGGCTGCATTGGCCTATGCCTGCGGCATGCAGGGCGGTTGGGACTGGCTGATCCTGAGCTACTTCGTCTGCTGCGGCGTCAGCCGGCTGGCGCGTTACAACGTCACCGCCGAGGAGATCGCCGGTGAATCCGACAAGGTGCCGTACTTCGAAGGCACGCCGATTCCGACCAGTCTGGCGCTGGTCATCGTGTTGGCCTTGGCGGCCCATTTCAATGCGATCGGCCCGGCGCTGTGGGGCGGCAGCTGGCAGCTGGGCCCGTGGCAGCTGCATCCGCTGGTGCTGCTGTTTGCACTGTCCGGCTCGCTGATGATCAGCAAGACCCTGCGGATTCCCAAACCCTGACGCCGGTAGGGCGGTCGCATTGCTATCATCACCGGGCATCCCGGGAGCAAGGCAATGGCGGCGGCAGGCAACAACGACAACGCGGATTTCGAGGCCAGCATGCGCGCTGCCTGGGAGGCATGGTCACAGGCCATGCAGGGCCAGGGCGCAGCTGCAGGCGGCGATTTTCCATGGGCTGAGAGCATTGCCCAATGGACCCGCCTGGTCAGTACCGATACCCCCCCGGAAGTACAGGCGCTGGGCGCCCGGTTCCAGCATCAGGCTGGCGACTGGCTGGGCATGATGCAGCAGGTGGCCGCACGCTTTGCCGGTCGTGATACCTCGGCGGCGGAAGTGGCCGGGGCGTGGCGTGAGGCCGTGCAGGCGGGGCGGGGCGAGGATCTGCTGCAGTGGATGCTGGGTGCTGCACGCGGTGGCAATGCCCTGAACGATCAACCCTGGCTGCGTGAATTCGCCAAGGCCGCACAAAGTGGCTTTGGTGGCGGCGATTGGTTGAATGCACCGGCATTCGGTCCAGCCCGTGAGCATCAGGCGCGGTGGCAGGCCTTGCTCAAGATCCAGCAGGACTACCAGGCGCGTGCCGAAGCCTATGTGGATACGATCCGCAGCGTTCTGGACGATGCCTTCAAACGTTTCGAGGCCAAGCTGGCTGAGCATGAAATGCCTGGTAGTCAGCTGACCAGTGCGCGGGCGATGTTCGATCTGTGGATTGATGCCGCCGAAGAAGCGTATGCCAAGGTGGCGCTTTCCGAAGATTTCCAGCGCATCTATGGTGAGCTCGCCAATGCCCAGATGCGTCTGCGCGCAGCGTCGCAGAGTGAACTGGAACGTGCCTGCGACGCGATGGGCGTGCCTACCCGCACGGAGATGGACGCGGCGCATCGGCGCATCGCCGAGTTGGAACGGCAGGTGCGGCGCTTGATGGCGGCAGCCCAGCAGACCAGCACACCAGCGCAGCCCGAGTCGGCGGATAAATCGGCAAAGCCATCGGCAGGAAAAACAGCTGCCAAGCCAGCGAAGCCGGCGCCACAACGGGCGACGAAGAGAACGGCGAAGAAAGCCACCAGGAAGGCTGTGAAAGAAATCGTGCAGAAGGCTGCGCCGAAGAAAGTCACGGCGAACAAGCCGGCCGCCAGGAAGCCGGCAGCCAGGAAGGCAGTGGGTGCCAGCAAACCGAAGTCCGCACCGGCCCGTCGCAGGAGTGCCAAATGAAGGGCCCGCTGGGTTTTGGCAACGATGACCTGTTGCAGGAAACCCTGCAGTGGCAACGCAAGCTGGTCGATGGCCTGAAGCTGCTGCCCGGTGTCGAAGACGTGGATTATGGCGTCACCGAGCGCCAGGAAGTATGGAGTGACGGCAAGGTCAAGTTGTATCGCTTCGTCAGCGATCAAGCCGATGCCGGCAAGCCGCCGTTGTTGATCGTCTATGCGCTGGTCAACCGGCCCTACATGGTCGACCTGCAGGACGGTCGTTCGCTGGTACAGAAGCTGCTGGCGCTTGGCCAGGATGTCTACGTGCTGGACTGGGGCTACCCGGATCGTTCCGAGCGCTTCCTGACCCTGGAAGACTATCTGCTGCGCTACATCGACGGTGCGGTGGATCACCTGCGTGCACAGCGCGATGGTGCGCCGGTCAACCTGCTCGGCATCTGCCAGGGCGGCGTATTCGCGCTGTGCTACAGCGCGCTGCGCCCGCACAAGGTGCAGAACCTGATCAGCATGGTGACGCCGGTCGACTTCCATACCGCGGACAACATGCTCTCGCATTGGGCGCGGCACGTGGACGTGGACCTGTTCGTCGATACCCTGGGCAATATCCCGGCCGACCTGATGAATGCCAGCTACCTCATGCTCAAGCCGTTCCGCTTGAACGTGCAGAAGTACGTGGGCTTGATGGACATCCTCGACGACAAGCAGGCCCTGGAGGACTTCCTGCGCATGGAGAAGTGGATCTTCGATTCCCCCGATCTGGCAGGCGAAACCTTCCGGCAGTTCGTCAAGCAGTTCTATCAGGCCAATGGCCTGATGAACGGCAGCATCCGCATCGGCGAGGAAACGGTCGATCTGGCCCAGGTACAGATGCCTATCCTCAACATCTACGCCGAGCAGGACCACCTTGTACCGCCGGCTGCATCCAAGGCCATGCGGGGGCAGGTCGGCAGCACGGATTACACCGAGCTCGGTTTCCGCGGTGGCCACATCGGTATCTATGTTTCCGGGCGCGCGCAGCGTGAAGTGCCCGGTGCCATCAACGACTGGTTGAGTAAACGCGCATGAAGCTGATCGGCAGATTTTTGTTCGCTGCCAGCATGACGCTGATTGCCTTGCCGGCCGGTGCTGCCCCCAGTGCGGCAACCCAGCGTGAGATCAGTGGCTTGATGCAGGCGCTGGAAACCTCTGGCTGCCGCTTCCAGCGCAATGGCAGCTGGTATGACGCGGCGGCTGCACGTGGTCATCTGCAGCGCAAATACGACTACCTGCTCAAGCGCGACATGGTCGACAGCAGTGAGCAGTTCATCGAGCGGGCCGCCAGCCGCAGCAGCATGAGCGGCAAGGCGTACAAGGTCTCCTGCAGCGGCGCGCAAGAGCAGGATGCCTCGGCGTGGTTCCTCCAGCAGCTGCGTCAACTGCGTACCCCGGCACGCTGATGTCCGTGCTGGCCGCCAGATCAGCAGTACAGGCCTGAGTCTCATGCGACTCGAAATGGCGCCGATGTGGTTGCGCATTCTGGGCGGGATCTGGACCTCGCCCAATACCTTGATTGGCCTGATCGCGGGTGCGCTCGGCAGCCTCGCTGGCGCACGCCTGTACTGGAGCCGCCGGGAAAGCGCACTGGTATTCCGGCGCTGGCCGTGGGGGCCGGGAGGGGCGATCACCTTTGGCATGGTGATCCTGCACACCGGCGACGACCTGGATGGTTTGTGCCAGACCTATGAGCACCGCGCTGGCCGCTGCGAACACCCGCGCGTGCGCCTGGGCGACCACGAGCGTGCGCATGTTTTCCAATACCTGGTGCTGGGGCCGCTGTTCCTGCCGGTCTACCTGTTGTGCGGCGGTGTGAGCGTACGTAATCCGTTCGAGCGTGCGGCGGATTACTACGCCATGCATGGCCGCGGTTGGTGGCCTGGCCGTACCTGAAATGCAGTCATTGAAGCCGGCGCGCTGAATGCTGACATCAAACGACAACCTTTTATGTACATCTCTGTAACGTGACCCCGCGTATCGTTGCACCTGTTACAGATCCAACAGGAGCACGAACCACCATGGCAATTGTTCTTTATATCGGTGGCAGCAAGGATGGCGATAAGGGTGTGTTGCCGTACGGCTTCAGCAAAACCCGCGCAGATACCGAGCATGGCCCGGAAATTTACGTAGAACGGACGATGAACGTCTCCGGCAGGGGCTCGATGCGGGTCATGGTGCTGGAAGACCTGCGTGACGACGTCGCCAGCCAACGGCTGTATCAGCATCTGGCCTGAGTATTCAGGCGCGCGCGCCGGGCGGCAGGTCCGGCGCGTGCTGTCAACGGCTTTCCCCCGGGCGCGCGCATTGCCAGAATGGCAGCTTCCGTCACTGTGGCTACCGCACCGGCAATGCAAGACATCAAGCTCGCGCAGCAGATCGCGCAGACCATCGCCGACGAGATCGGCGCAGAAACTACTCAGACCAAGGCGGCCATCGCGCTGCTGGATGAGGGCGCCAGCGTTCCGTTCATCGCCCGCTACCGCAAGGAAGTGACTGGCGGTCTGGACGATACCCAGCTGCGTAATCTCGAAAGTCGTTTGACCTACCTGCGCGAACTCGAAGATCGTCGCCGCGCCGTGCTGTCCAGCATCGACGAACAAGGCAAGCTGACCGATGCGCTGCGTGAGCAGATCATGGGCGCCGATACCAAGTCGCGTCTGGAAGATCTGTATCTGCCCTATAAGCAGAAGCGCCGCACCCGTGCGCAGATTGCCCGCGAGGCGGGGCTGGAGCCTCTGGCCGATGGCCTGCTCGGCGATCCAATGTTGGACCCACAGGTCTTCGCCGCCGGTTTTGTGAATGCTGAAAAGGGCGTTGCTGATACCAAGGCCGCACTGGAAGGTGCGCGCGCCATCTTGATGGAGCGCTGGGGTGAAGACGCTGCGCTGGTTGGCGAATTGCGCAACTGGCTGGCGGGGAACGGCATCATCCGTGCCCGCGTTGCCGAGGGCAAGGAGGCCGAAGGCGCCAAGTATCGTGACTATTTCGATCATGCCGAGGCATTGGCGAAGATTCCTTCGCACCGCCTGCTGGCCTTGTTCCGTGCGCGCCGCGAGGAGTTCATCTTCCTCGAACTGGACCCGGGCAGCGACGCCGAAGCCGGCCACCAGTATGCGGAAGGTCGGGTAGCGCTCAACGCAGGCATCGCCAACAAGGAGCGCCCGGCCGATCGCTGGTTGTTGGACGCCTGCCGCCTGACCTGGCGCGCCAAGCTGCATATGCACCTGCTGCTGGACCTGTTCAACCAGGCCCGCGAGAAAGCCGAGGCTGAGGCGATTGCGGTATTCGGCGACAATCTGAAGGACTTGATGCTGGCAGCGCCAGCCGGTCCCAAGGCGGTGCTCGGACTGGATCCGGGCATCCGCACCGGTTGCAAGATCGCCGTCGTCGATGCCACCGGTAAGCTGCTGGCCACCGATACGGTGTACCCGCACGAGCCGCGCCGGCAGTGGGAGCAGTCGCTGCAGACGATCAAGCAGCTGTGCATCAAGCACAACGTCGAGTTGATCGCGATCGGGAACGGCACTGCAAGCCGCGAGACCGACAAGCTGGCAGGCGAGGCAATCGCCGCCTGTGCCAATCCCAAGCTGCAGAAGGTGGTGGTCAGCGAGGCCGGTGCCTCGGTGTACTCGGCCTCCGAATTTGCCGCCAAGGAGTTCCCGGACTTGGATGTGTCGCTGCGTGGTGCGGTGTCGATTGCGCGCCGCCTGCAGGATCCACTGGCCGAACTGGTCAAGATCGAGCCCAAGGCGATTGGTGTTGGCCAGTACCAGCACGACGTCGACCAGTTTCGCCTGGCCAAGGCACTGGATGCGCGTGTCGAGGACTGCGTCAATGCCGTCGGCGTTTTCGTGAACACCGCGTCGGCTGCGTTGCTGACCCGGGTTTCGGGTTTGTCGGCGACGGTAGCCGAGAACATCGTTCGTCACCGCGACGAGAACGGCCCGTTCAAGCGCCGCAAGGACCTGCTGAAAGTGCCGCGCCTGGGCGACAAGACCTTTGAACAATGCGCCGGCTTCCTGCGGATTGCAGATGGTGACGAGCCGCTTGATGCCTCGGCGGTTCACCCTGAGGCGTATCCCGTGGTCGAGCGCATCGTCGCTGCCGCCGCAAAGCCGATCAAGGCGCTGCTGGGCGACGGCAGCTACCTGCGCAGCCTGAAGGCCGAGCAGTTCACCGACGACAAGTTTGGCGTGCCGACCGTGCGCGACATCCTCAAGGAGATGGAAAAGCCAGGCCGGGATCCGCGTCCGGAGTTCAAGGCCGCACGTTTTGCCGAGGGCATTGAAGACATCAAGGACCTGCGTGAAGGCATGATCCTCGAAGGCGTCGTCAGCAACGTTGCCGCGTTCGGTGCGTTCGTCGATATCGGTGTGCACCAGGACGGCCTGATCCATATCTCCGCCTTGTCCGACACCTTCGTCAAAGATCCGCGCGATGTGGTCAAGGCGGGCGACATCGTCAAGGTCAAGGTGCTGGAGGTGGACGTGCCGCGCAAGCGCATCGCATTGACCCGACGCCTGGAAGATTCACCTGCACCGGCCAAAAAGCCAGAGCGTGACGAGCGTGGTGCAGGGCAGGGGCGTGCTGCTGGCGGCGGGCGCGACCGGGATCAGCGCGGTCAGCGCAATCCCGGCAATGGCGGCGGCCGATCGGCAGTGTCTGCGGCGCCGGCCAACAATGCGCTGGCCGATGCATTCGCAAGGGCAAAACGCGGCAGCTGAGTCAGCTGCCGCAGAGCTCCATCAATCTCGTGGGAGCGGCGTAAGCCGCGAAGCTGGCAATGCGGAAGTTCAGGGCATCAGTGCCGATCGATGATCCATCTGCTTCGGGGCTTACGCCGCTCCCACAAACCTGGAATCTCAAGCCGGAGCAAGTGCGCGTTGCAGTGCCTGGCTGAGATCGGCGCCGGTGTAAGGCTTGGACAGCTTCACGCCGGCATCGAACACTGCAGGCAGCTGATCGATTTCCATCCCGGTGGCGACCAGGAACGGGATCCCGCGCTGCCTCAGGCGTTCGGCAACCGGGCTGCTGTTCTCATTGCATGCCAGCCAATAGTCCAGGAACACAAGCTGGGGCTGCAGCTCATCGATCATCTGCAGGGCAGCACTGACCGTGGCAGCTACGCCGCCGACCAGCATGCCTTCCATCTCCAGCTGCATCTGTAGCAGCATGGCATTCAACTCGTCGTTCTCCACGACCAGCACCCTCGTACCTTCGAGCGAGCCCATCGTTTTCCCCTGTATCTGGATCGGTCGAAGTATAGCCAGTCGCCGAAACAGGCATTACACAAAAATTTTTCAGCCAAGGCCTGCCCAAGTAGACAAAGCTCCGCTATAATTCCGCTCCTGCCAGCCGAAGTGGCGGAATCGGTAGACGCAGCGGATTCAAAATCCGCCGCCCTTAAAAGCGTGGGGGTTCGAGTCCCCCCTTCGGCACCAGAGAAAACAGGCACCCTTGGGTGCCTTTTTCTTTGCCCGGAGTTTGTCAGGCGCGTGCGGGTTTGCGAGTCGCATCGCTCCCCTGCAGAGGCCTGGCGTGTAGGGCCGAGCCATGCTCGGCAGGAGTTGTCCCGCAGCACTTCAAGCTTCAGCTGCAATGCGGAAACAGCGAAGGTGGCGAAGCTTGCAGTACAAAGGGGAAGCGGACGTGATGTCACTCATCTGCTGAAGCCTGGGTTTCGCGGCTTGCGCTGCTCGCGCAAAAAGGATGGTGTTGCCCGCGTTGGCGCTGCCAATCTCAGGGCTGTGCGCGGTTCCGCTTCAGGGCTCCGCCTTTTGCGCCCAGAAGGAACAATAGAATCCCGGCGCCAAAAATCGTCCAGTGTTGAAGTTGATCGCTGCGGGTGATGTAAGCCGTGCGATCCGATCCTTTCACCTTGAACGCGATGATCTCTCCCTTGGCTTGGTCGGGTACTTGCGAGCGTTCGGCAAAGAGATGGTTGGCGTGTAGTGTGGTCCCGGCGAACGTCAGGAGTGCTCCAGCCAGCAGGATGGCAAGTGCTTTCATGTTCATTGAATTCTCCAAGCCACTGGCTGGCAGCCTCAAGCATCTCAGTTTGCTGACCAGCCAGGCCGGCTGTCGATGACGGCTTGATTGGCTGCTCACTGCTTTCCCGTCAGCGAGGGCGGGGCTGCATTGCTGCAAAAACCGGGCAAGAAAAAAGCCCCGATTGCTCGGAGCTTTTTAGAAATGGCGTCCCCACGGGGATTCGAACCCCGGTCGCCACCGTGAAAGGGTGATGTCCTAGGCCTCTAGACGATGGGGACGCGTATTCTTCAAATCTCAAGTTGTAGATTCAGGCGGCCTAAGGCCTGAATTGGTGGAGCCAAGCGGGATCGAACCGCTGACCTCCTGCATGCCATGCAGGCGCTCTCCCAGCTGAGCTATGGCCCCACGTTGTTGCTAGCCCGTCATGATAACGGTTTTTTATCAAATTGGAAGCTTTTTCTTCTTCCGTGCAATCTCTTGGGAAGATTGCTTCGATAAAAAAAGACCCGATACGGCTGGGTCCGTTTGTACCTGATGAATGGCGTCCCCACGGGGATTCGAACCCCGGTCGCCACCGTGAAAGGGTGATGTCCTAGGCCTCTAGACGATGGGGACGCGTTATACTCATCAAATTGTCGACAATCCAGACGGCCTAATGTCCGGATTTGGTGGAGCCAAGCGGGATCGAACCGCTGACCTCCTGCATGCCATGCAGGCGCTCTCCCAGCTGAGCTATGGCCCCGGTGGAACGTTGTTACGTCGTTGCCGAGAAAGAAATAATAGCGGGGCTTCACATTTCCCGCAAGCGATTTGTGAAGAAATTTCTTCATCCAATGAGACGGGGCTGAAAAATGCCCTCGGGCGTCCTCAACAGCTCAGATGCGCTGATGGCATGCGCAGTGGCATCCGGAACGCCTGCAGTAGCAAGGCAACGGTGAACACTGACGCGATCACGCTCGGATAGCGGACATCCCGCCGTTCAGGGGTCTGGCACCTTGTAGTCCGTGAAGACAAACAGGACCGCCGCCCTTGAGAGGCTTGCTTCTGGTAACGCTGCTGGGATTGATCGCTGAGGGTGGAGAGGCGCGGGAGCCCACGGTCTACAAATGCCTGGTGGGTGAGCAGCATGCCTATCAGTCCACGCCATGCACGGGCGTTGAACTGAAGCATTGGACTCTGCGGCCAGAGGACGTTGTCGGCGTTTCTGCGGAAGGAATGGCCCCGCAGCATCGTCAATCGCGACTGAAGGTGCGATCGCCGAGACCGAGGGCACAAGGTGTGCGCCGGCAAAACCAGGGGAATGCGAAGATCGACACCTGCGCGCAGGCTCGAGCGGGGCGTGAGCGTGCCTATTCCAAGGCAGGGTTGAAACGCGACTTTGCGATGTCGAGTTTCTGGGACAACAGGGTTCATGAGGCATGTTGGTAAGGCGGCTGAGCGCTTGATGATCCCTGCAGTTGCCAAAACGGGTTGGGGAACGCGTAGTGCCTAGGTACTTTGGTTGTTGCGACAAGGAAGTGGTCACACGCGATGCTGATCTGGATCCATATCAAGTGCGGGTTTCTGACGTCTGCGCTCCAGCGCTGTGTGAGCGGCTAGATCAAACGCTCCCAGCTCTGCCTGCAGCTCGCTCAGCTTGTGTTCCCGCAGTAGCAATTCCATTGCGGCGCATCTCTGTGCCAGAGCGGTTTCATGTATGAAGGCGAAGGCGCCGCGTAGGGAATGCAAGTGCTTGCCAATCAGTTCGACTTCGTCCGTGGCGGCCGCGGTGGTGCTGTTCACTGGCTTGGCGAGCATGGCTTCCCCAATGGCCGCAACGGATGCCTCCAGAGAGGACAGAAGCGGAACGTGGATTTCTGGTGGCAGCGCCCCGATGGCGATGTCCCAGGGTTCCTTTGCGCCTGCGTCGGCGGGTGTGCCTTTGCCGAGCTGCGCCAAGGTGGTTCGCAGCGCCTCAAACAGAACAGGTTTGATCAGAATGCTGTTGATGCCAGCATCCATGCTGTGCGCGTGATCGCGCTCAGAGGCATGTGCGGTAACTGCGATGATAGGTGCGGTAACCCGGAGGTTGCGAAGGTATGTGGCGAAGGTAAAGCCATCCATGCCCGGCATGTTCAGATCGGTCAGTATCAAGTCATAGCTGTGATTGGCAAAGGTGGCGATTGCGGCGGCACAGTCCTCAAACGTATTGGCGGTGTAGCCGAGCGCTTCCAATTGCAGCTGCAGCAGCTTCCTATTGGCCGGATGGTCGTCGACCACGAGAACGTGCATGGGAGCGCGTTGCTGTGCAGCAGTACTTGCCTCCATGGCGCTTTCCGGTTGTTCTGCAACTCCGGCGTCCTGCAGCGGCAAGGTGACGATGAACGTGCTGCCGTTACCTGGAGCACTCTTGACCTGGATGTTGCCGTGCATCAGCTCCGCCAGGTGTCTGCAAAGTGCAAGCCCAAGCCCGGTGCCGCCGTAGCGGTGAGGGATCGTGGAGTCGGCTTGGGAAAACGTACCGAACAGCGTAGCTTGCTGCGCCGCGCTTATGCCGGTGCCTGTATCACTGACGCCGAGGATGATGGCGGAGTCGCTAGCGGCATCATCCTTCAGGTAAACCTCAAGCAGGACATCGCCGGTTTCGGTGAATTTGATTGCGTTGCTGAGCAGGTTGAAGATTATCTGACGGACTCCAGTCGGGTCGCCGAGGTAATTGGCGCGCAGGCCATCGTCCAGAATCAGGTCGATTCCCAGCCCTTTGGCTTGGGCCATGGGTGAGAACAGGTCGATGCATTGTCGTGCGACTTCCTTGAGGTCGAATGGTATCGACTCGATCGTCATCTGCCCGGACTCGACCTTGGAGAAGTCCAGAATGTCATTGATGGTATTCAACCTGGCAGCGGATGATGAGGTGGCCGCATGTAGTCGATTGCTCTGGCTCACTGTCAACGTTGTGCGTTCAAGCAGCTCATGATTGCCGAGGATCGCATCGAGTGGTGTGCGGGTTTCGTGGCTCATGATGGCCAGGAGTGTCGACTTTGCCTCGTTTGCAGCTTCCGATGCCGGGCGCGCATTGTCCAGTTCCTGCTCGATCTGCTTGGCCCGGCAGCGGCCTGGATGTTCAGTTCAATGCCGAGCGTAGCCATGGCTTCGACATCATGTTTGCGGAACGCATCGAAGAATTCAACATGCAGGTGGCGTGCTGAATCTGCCACGGCATCCGACTATGGCGCCATGACGCCGTTATGAAGAAGGATTTCGCCCATTGGCAGTGAGGAAGGCCTGGCCGAATGCGACGGCCTCTACCATCGTTCGGTTGAGATCATCGCTTTCGATGATGCGTTCGGAGCGTACATAACCTGGACGGAAAACCTTTCATTCAATCAAAAGCAGTACCGCCCAGACACAGCCAATCGCAAGCAGCATAGGCGCGACGTCCGCCAGCAAGGTGGGCCGCAACGCGGTGATGATCGTCCGCCATGGGAAGGTGTGGATCAGCTGCCAGCCATGGTTGGCAGCCGAGATCGGGTCAGTTGCGAAGAAGTGGACATCCTTCTTCTCGAATCTGCCGCGCTTGTCTGCGGGTGTACCCGCAGACAAGCGGCTGATCGGGAGAAGTGCGGTCTTGCGTGCGTTCGGTTGCCGGGCGCCGGGGAGCAGCTCGCCACGAGGACTGGTCCGGTTCGCGTGCCCCTCCGCAATGTATTCCCTCTTCGAGGGGATCACTACAGTAGTCACCGTGCCAAGGATCAGCGTCGTGATGATGCCGCCTGCACCGAACAGCGCGCCTTGGTGCCGGCTCAGCAGTCTCAAGGTATTTGCTCGGGCAGGTGGCTGCGTGCCTGGCTGGCCCTTCGACAGCGAGTTGTCGGAGACCATTTGAGACTCAACTCACGGTTGGGGATTACCTGTTGTGGCGGGGAGAAGTGCCGCTACCGGGGCTTGTCTGAAGGGATGAGGGGGAATATTCGGACTAGGCCGATGTAGGCCTGGCGGCGCTACTGGAACAATGACTTCATCGAAAGCAGCCTCTTCCCCGATACCGCCGCTTCTGGCATGGAGACAGCACCCATGAACGCTCTAGCAAAATTCGTGTCACCACGACCGGAAACCCAGATGATCCAGAACGCGCTGGTGGTTGATGGTAATGAACTGCAGCATGTTCCAATGGCCAAAGTACTGCGTCAATCAGGGGTGTCTGAAGTACTCTCTGCCTTGGATGGTGCCCGCGCAGTCGCGGCCTTGAGGGACCGCAGCTGGGATCTGGTGATCCTTGATCTGGATACCGCGGACCTGACCGGCCTGCAGGTCATCGATCTGCTGGCAGAACGTTGTCGGTCTGCTCGTCTGGCCATCATCAGCAGTCAGCCAAGTCGGATCCTGAGCGCTGCGTCGGCGTACGCTACGCACCGCGGTCTGAGTGTGGTGGCTGCGCTGCGCAAGCCGCTGAAGGCGGAGCAGATCCGTGGCATCATCGCTGGGTCGTTGGAGCTGGCAGCGCAGGTGCAGGGAACCGTGGTTGCAAGCAGGCAGGCGGTGCAGGAGTTCTCTCCGGAAGATCTGCGCGGTGCGTTGCTGGACCAGGAGATCCATGCGTATTACCAGCCACAGCACTGTGCCATCACAGGCCTGTTGCGTGGTGCCGAGGTATTGGCGCGCTGGCATCGGCGCGACGGCTCGGTTCTGGCACCGGCGGACTTTCTCCCGGCGATTGAGCGCGCCGGGCTGCTTGAAGCCTTTACCAATTACATGCTGTCCTGTGCCTTTGACCACATCGCTGCCGAGGACTCCAGCTCGCCACTGTTGATTGCGATAAACGTGCCGGCAAGGGTTGCAACGGGTGTGCACTGGGCACAAAGCGTTGCTGACCATGCTTACCATGCTGGCGTCGACCCGGCCCGGGTGGTCATCGAGATCACTGAAGATGGCGGTGAGCTGTGCAATCCAGCGCTTGCCGGGGCTGTTACCCAGTTGCGCTTGCGTGGCTTCAACTGTGCCATCGACGATTTTGGAAGTGGTGATTCTTCCTTGGACAGGTTGCTGCACGTACCCTTCAATGAACTGAAGATCAACCGCAGCATGTTGGTCGAGGCGCGCGATCACCCGCATGCTCGCAGCCTGCTGGCCAGCACGATTGCGATGGCCAGACAGATGGTTGCCACGGTGGTCATGGAGGGCGTGGAGAGTTATCTGGACCTGGATATGGTGCGCAGCCTTGGCTGCCACACGACCCAGGGTTATCTGCACGGGCGGGCCATGACCAAAAAGGACTACGTGCAGTACGTGGCGGAGCAGAACTGATGTGGTGGTGACGGGGTCCTTGGCATGGTGCATGACAGGGACGATGCGGGGTAGCTATGGCGCCCTGCATCGGCTGCTACTGCGGATGCAAGTGTTCTTGAAAGCCCCCGGCTGTAACAGGCGGGGGCTTTCGTGTTCCGGCGCTCTGCGTCGTGGTGGCGTTCACCACGTCGATGCGATGCAAGACGTAACGCCGACCACAAGGCCCACCGAGCTCAACGCTGCGAATCCGGCTGGATCGGTGTGATGGCCGACAGCGCCCATAATGGATCCGCGTGCGAGTGGGGTAAGTGTGGGTTACTCGGCTGGCGTTGGATTCGGGCAACCAGCCGCTGAATTGTCAGATGGTATGCAGAAGTCTTATGGCTGATGAACGCGAATGCTAGACGACCCAGAGGTGCGATGGGTTGGCCAGAGATCGTGAAGGAGGGGCGGGTCCCTCGTTCCCTCGATGAATCACGCGCTTCAAAGAAGGTATTCAGCTCGTTGCGCCAACGCTGAGCTGTGATGGCGGGATGGAGATTGCAGATGGCGGGAGAAGCCTGGCCTCGTGGCTGAGACCGGAACCCGGCTCCTGCCCGTTTCGGCTTGTTCGGCGCCGGGTTCGGACTGTGACCGCAATCTTCTTTTTGTTGGCGCCGCGCCGGATCGGAATGATGAGGGCAGAGGGAAACCTGGAGTGCGCCTGAATGTGGCTTGCATGCAGACGTCATTGGATGAAAGTGCCGCTGGTTGCTGGTCGCGGCTTTCCTGCAGCAAAGGGATTGACGGAACGGCCACGTTTCCAGCGTGCAGGTAGATGGTTGCACCGAGCACGCGTTGGCGCTGCAGGTAGGGTGGGAAAGCAGCGTCCGTTGGCCGAAGGGGCCTGCACCGGCCAGGCCACCCCAGATATCTTTCATAAGTCTTTGTCTTTGAGCGCGATGTGACATAAATTCTGTCCTGACGTGCCTCGCAGGGTAGGGGATGCCTCCTCAGCCTGGATTGGCCAGCTGCCAGCGCACTTCAGGGAGAGCCATGCCATGAGTGGTTTCAAGATCCGGGTGATCTTGGCTGACGATCACCCGGGCATGATCGCCGGGGTGAAGTACGAGCTTTCAACCGTGGCCACCCTCGACCTCGTCGGGACAGCGGCGGACTCAACTGAGTTGATGGCGCTGCTGGGCAGCGTTGCATGTGATGTGGTCATCTCCGACTATGCGATGCCGGCAGGCGACTTCGGCGACGGGATCGCGCTATTCGGGATGATTGCCAGGCGCTACCCGCAGGTGAAACTGGTGGTGCTGACGATGCTCGATAACCCTGCGGTGTTGCACACGCTGCTTGCCCAAGGGGTTATGTGTATCGTCAGTAAATCGGATGCGCTGACACACCTGGTGCCTGCGGTTCACGCAGCACAGAGCGGCGGGCGCTATTACTCGCCCACCATCGAGAAGGTGGTGCAGGGCATCGAACTCAACCGCCGCAGCCGAAATCCTAATGGGGTACTCAGCATCCGTGAGTCAGAAGTGGTGCGGCTTTATGCCTCTGGGTTGACGGTCAACGAGATCGCCGAGCGTCTGCATCGAAGCAAGAAAACGATCAGCACCCAGAAGGCCAGCGCAATGGAGAAACTGTCCATCGAGAAGGATGTTGACTTGCTGCGCTATGCCATGGAAAACGGATTGGTGACCTCGTCAGGGGGTAGTCCAGCTGCTTCCGAGGCAAGCGAGAGTTGAGGATGCTGATATTGGAGCCCTGCAAGGGAGGGGGCTGCTGACTCAGCCCTGGGCTGGGTCAATCAAGGTCCAGCCCGTTCTTTCCCGACTCCCACTGCAGCATGATCTTCCGCCTCCGCTGTGGTGAGGCGTACATGAACATGTTGAGTGTCTCCAGGAACTGATTCTTCTGGAGGGTGGATAGGCGCGCGAAATCGATCAGCAGCCGTCTTACGTCTGCGGTTTTCTTGTCCATCTTTGTATGTTCTCAGCCGCAGCTCAAAAGCAATGCACGCATGCGAGCGCCACATTGGCGCCGCACAAGGAATTTGCTCATGTTGTGACAAGCGGCCTAGCGCAGCCATAGGACCTGTCCCAATAAGCCGGAGATATCTTGCCTTTTACTTGGCCGATAGACTTCGGAATTGGGGGGGGAGGACTGTCCTTTTGTTGCGTGTGTGCCGTAGCGGCAGACTGGAGGTCAGCGGCTACGTGCCTCGCACGATCGGTTTAGCAGGCGCGTGCAATGGACGGGCCTGCCTCGGCATCGGCCAAGCCGGATTCGATGCCGTATCTCAACAGGTCGACGTCGCGTTTCAGCCCAAGCTTGAGCATGGCTGCGCCTTTCTGCGTGCTGATGGTCTTCTTGCTGCGACTCAAGCGCTCGGCAATCTCGTTGACGGTCAAGCCGGAGACGAAGAAGCGGATGACCTCCAGTTCGCGGGTGGTGAGTGTCTGCACACCGGAGTTGCCGGCAGTGACGGAGCCGGCGATCTCGGTGATGGTGGGCGACAGATAGCGACCATTGGCGAAGGCGCCGTGAACGGCTGGCATGAGGTGATTCAGGGAGTCGCACTTGCTCAGGATGCAGGAGATGCCCAAGCTCAATAGCGAGTGCACGATGCCGGGGTTCTCCAGCATGGTCAGCACAACGATCTTGATTGACGGATAGCGCTTCTTGATCAGTTTGAACAGCGCAATGCCGTCACCATAGCGGCCACCCGGCATGGAGTAGTCGGAGATGAGGACGTCGCACGGACTGCGCGAGAGCACGTCCATGAGCTCGGTCGAGTTGCGCGCTGAACCTGTTACGGAGATAGTGCCGGCAGCGGTAAGTACGTACTGAAGGCCGGCACGCACGGCTGAGTGATCGTCCGCGAGGACAACGCGGAGGCTGAGTGGCTTCATGGCGAATCGGCTTCAGTTGTTGAACGGGAAGAAACCTCTACATTGCAGTCAGTAGCGCCGCACATCGCTGGCGCATGGCATGAGGGGCGAAGAGGCTGTGGCTTGCTATGCGTCTGCTGTTACTTTATTGGCGTAGTGTCAGCAAAGTAAGCACCACGGGTCCTATTCGATGCATTGGCTTTGTAAGACAAGTCTGAAGCTCGTCTCGTGTGTGGGTGAAGCGGCACAGTCGCGCGGGCAATCACCTGCTTCAAGTATCACGCTAGTTGCTTGCGAATGCGTTGATCTTGCAAGCAATTCTACGGATGCTGGCAGCCAATTTGCGACCAGCTTCTGGAAGATCGTCGGTTTAACCTGTTCGCCCGTTCCATCGCGGAAATCACCGCATGATCGAAGGGTGTTGCACGATTATCCAGCGACGGACTTCGTTCTCTGCAGATCAGTGCGCAAAAAGTGACGTATCACACTATGATTGGGCGCGATCTGTTTTGGATATGGACATGGTTGATGATCATCGGGTAGCGGACGAAACCGGGCCGGCGCCAGCGAAACGACGAGGCCGGCCTCGGCTTTACGACACGCCGCTATCGCAGGCTGAGCGCGCAAAGCGCTACCGCAAGGCCCGGCGATGGGATGAGAGCAGTCTGGACGACTGCCGCGACCCGGTATTGATGGATCGACTGAGTTGGGCGTTGAAGCACAAGGATACATCCGAGGACGCCAAGGCTGCGTTGGATATCTATCTGGAGGAGCTGGTGCGCCGTCACCATAGCAAAGGCAAGCTCGCCTTCAAGTGATCCAGGCCGCCTTGGATTCAGGGCGGCGTACTGGACCAGTAAGGCGCTGCCGCGCTGATAGCGCTGCAGGCAAGGATCCAGACTGGACGGGCCCGGGTTGGCCATCGCAAGCGGCGATATGCAATTGGACTCTTGCGGGTAGCTGCACGCCGGCTCTGCCTTGGTATCCAACAGGAAAGTACTCAGATCCGCAGCGCATCCACCACCAGTGCGAACGCAGCCGAATGCTGGCGGCGGCTGGGGTAATACAGGTGATAGCCGGGGAAGGGCGGGCACCAGTTCTGCAGCACGCGCACCAGCCGGCCTTGCTCGATGTGATCGCCGAACTCTTCCTCCGGCAGGAAGGTGATACCAAGACCATCCAGCGCCGCCTGCACCATCGGCGGCGAGGTGTTGAACACCGCCTGGCTTTCGACCCGCACGTTCACCTGCCTGCCGTTGCGCTCGAATTCCCATACGTACAAGCCGCCCGAGGTGGCGAAGCGGATGTTGATGCAACTGTGCCGGGTCAGGTCTGCAGGGACCTTGGGTATCGGGTGTTTGTCGAAGTAGGCCGGTGAAGCGGCTGCTGCCATCCGTACCTTGGGGCTGATCGGCAGGGCGATCATGTCCTTGTCGATGCTCTCGCCCAGTCGCACACCCGCGTCGAAGCGATCGGCGACGATGTCGCGCAGCGCGTAGCTGACGTCGAACTCGATGCGGATGTCGGGATAGCGGTGCATCAACGGCAGCAGCTTGGGTAGCAGGATGGTCTGCAACGAGTGATCACCGCAGGTCAGGCGCAGGGAGCCGGCCGGCTTGTCGCGCAGCTCGGTGAGTGCATCCAGCTCCGCTTCGATCTCGTCGAAGCGGTTGCCAATGGCCAGCAACAGGCGCTCGCCTGCCGGAGTGGGCGAGACGCTGCGGGTGGTGCGGGTGAGCAGGCGGATCTGCAGCCGCTCTTCCAGTGCCTTGATGGCCTGGCTGAGCGCGGACTGCGAGACGCCCAGCAGCGCACCCGCGCGGGTGAAATTCCCTTCACGCGCCACGGTGACGAAGGCCAGTAGATCATTGAGGTTGCGTCGTGCCATGGCCGCAGTGTGGCACGGCTGATTGATTAGTTCAGCTAATAGTGGCTAGAAGCATTGATTACCTTATCAGCCGAGTCATCGCGGTGGACAATGGCCACCTTCCCCAAACACCGCCGGAGTTCCCATGTCTGTCAAAGCCTATGGCGCCTATGCCGCCGACAAGCCGCTGGAGTCGATGGACATCAGCCGTCGCGCGCCGGGGCCGCACGATGTGCAGATCGACATCGCCTATTGCGGCATCTGCCACTCCGACCTGCACCAGGTGCGTGCAGAATGGGCGGGTACCCAGTTCCCTTGCGTGCCGGGCCATGAAATCGTCGGCCGCGTAGCCGCGGTCGGCGCGCACGTGAGTGGCTTCAAGCCCGGCGATCTGGTGGGTATCGGCTGCATCGTCGACAGCTGCAAGCAGTGCGAAGACTGCGATGCCGGGCTGGAAAACTATTGTGACGGCATGGTCGGCACCTACAACGGTGCTACCGCGGATGCGCCGGGTTGGACGCTGGGCGGCTATTCGCAGGAAATCGTGGTTCATGAGCGTTATGTGCTGCGCATCGGCCACCCCGAAGACCAGCTGGCCGCGGTCGCGCCCCTGCTGTGCGCCGGCATCACCACCTATTCGCCGCTCAAGCACTGGAATGCCGGTCCCGGCAAGACGGTAGGCGTGGTCGGCATTGGCGGTCTGGGCCATATGGGCATCAAGCTGGCCCATGCGATGGGCGCACATGTCATCGCCTTCACCACGTCCGAGTCCAAGCGCGAGGCCGCCCTGGCACTGGGTGCGGATGAAGTGGTGGTGTCGCGTGACGCTGCAGCGATGGCAGCACAGGGCAAGCGCTTCGACCTGATCGTCAACACGGTTGCCGCGCCGCACGACCTGGATGCTTTCCTTGCACTGCTCAAGCGTGACGGTGCGATGGTGCTGGTGGGGGCGCCGGCGACGCCACACCCGTCGCCGAATGTGTTCAACATGATCACCAAGCGCCGCACCCTGGCCGGTTCGATGATTGGTGGCATTCCGGAAACCCAGGAGATGCTGGATTTCTGCGCGAAGCACCAGATCGTGGCGGATATCGAGTTGATCCGTGCCGAGGAGATCAACGAAGCCTACGAGCGCATGCTCAAGGGCGACATCAAGTATCGTTTCGTGATCGATAACGCCACCATGGGCGGTTGAGGCGGCTTGCCGAGTCGATAGTTGCCTGCAGCGTTGGCCCTGACGGCCAGCGCTGCAGTGAAGGCGCCGCATGGCCTGCTGGCGGCTTTCACTGCTGTTGCCGCTATGCCACGTCGCCCGGCAGGTAGTGCTGATCAAGCGGATCAGCTCAGGGCCCCGTATCTTCCATGGAATCCAGCCAGCCCATCGTCCTGATGGTTGCTGGGCGCTTCCCGGCCGTCCAAAGCCTTGGCGGGACCGGTCTCTCAAGGAACACCTATGCAGGACTCACTGAAGAGCCTTGGGCTCATTGCGGTGGCTGTGCCGATGGCCGCGATCACGGAAGTCCCGGTATCCGCAGCTTCAACAACGCAGCATGTTTCGGAAGCTGGCAGCCGGCCACCGCTCGCAGGCAGTGCGGAGCATTTCACCGGGCGCGTACGCATCGACCCGGTGTGGTCGGCCGATCCAGCGCTCACCGCCTCCGGCGCCTGGGTGACCTTCGAGCCTGGCGCGCGTTCGGCCTGGCATTCACACCCTGCAGGACAGCGTCTGGTGGTGATGTCCGGGGTGGGGCTTACCCAGGAATGGGGCAAGCCTGTGCAGCAGATCCGGCCGGGCGATGTGATCACCTGCCCGGCGGGTGTCAAACACTGGCATGGTGCCGGGCCGACAACCGCCATGACCCATCTGGCGGTCACTGGTGTACTCGATGGCAACAATGTCGAGTGGATGGAGCAGGTGAGTGATGAGCAGTATGACGCCGCTCAATAGGCACACCCCGTTCCTGTCTTCGCATCTTGCTGGGGAAGGTCCATAGCGCGCACGAAGGCTGCGCGCGTCTTTGTGACCACGTGGCAGTAGCCGGCTGCGTACAGGGTTTGGTTCTCGCGACACGGTGATGCTCCCGCCGTGGCTCTGGACGCAACGAGTCCGCTTCTGTGTCGGCACCGCGGCAATACCGCGCAGCTGATCAATACAAACATCATGTGAAGAGGTTTCCCATGTCGACTCCCGTCGTCGGCACGCCCGTGCGTGCCTGTGAGGCGCTGGACGAGGCTGCATCTCACTGGAGTGGCGTGTTCGCCATGACCCTGTGCGTGTTCGCCTTGATCGCCTCCGAGTTCCTGCCTGTCAGCCTGCTTACGCCAATGGCTGCCGATCTGGGTGTCAGCGAAGGCCTGGTGGGGCAGGGCATCGCCATCTCGGGTGCGTTCGCGGTGGTGACCAGCCTGCGCATAGCGCGATTGGCAGGCAATACTGATCGCAGGACCTTGCTGCTCGCATTGACCGGGTTGATGGCCGTGTCTGGCAGCGTGGTGGCACTGGCACCAAACTACCCTGTCTATCTGGTCGGGCGCGCACTTATCGGCGTGGTTGTCGGCGGATTCTGGTCGATGTCCGCGGCCACCGCCATGCGGCTGGTGCCTGCTGCGCAGGTGCCACGCGCCCTGGCCGTCTTCAACAGCGGCAACGCATTGGCGACCGTGATTGCGGCGCCGCTCGGCAGCTATCTCGGCGCCGTCATGGGCTGGCGCAGTGCCTTCTTCTGCCTGGTTCCGATCGCACTGATAGCGCTGGTGTGGCAGTGGTGCAGCCTGCCGTCGATGAAGGCTGAGTGTGTCGATGCGGCCAGCGGCGTGCTTCGTCTGCTCAGTCGCAGGGCCGTGGCGCTTGGCATGGCGGCCTGCGCGGCATTCTTCATGGGTCAGTTTGCACTGTTCACCTACGTGCGACCTTTTCTGGAGACGGTGACGCAGCTCGACGTGTCTGCACTGTCCTGGGTGTTGCTGGGGATTGGTCTGAGTGGATTCATCGGCACTGCCTTGATTGGTGGCGTACTCAAGCAAGGTCTGTATCCGGTGCTGATTCTCATACCGGTACTGATGGCAGTGATCGCGCTTGCGCTGATACCGATGGGGCGCTCGCTGACAGCCGTCGCCGTGCTGCTTGGGTTGTGGGGGCTGCTTGCCACCGCTGCGCCGGTGGGCTGGTGGAGCTGGATTGCGCAGACCCTGCCCGGTGAGGCGGAAGCCGGCGGCGGCTTGATGGTTGCGGTGATCCAGTTGGCTATCGCGCTGGGGTCTACGCTTGGAGGACTGTTGTTTGACCACAGCGGCTACCAGAGCACCTTCGTCATGAGTGCAGTAGTACTTGCATCGGCTGCGCTGCTTTCCGTGGTGATCTCACGATTGCCTCTTGGACCCGCGCCGTAAGTGTTCCTCCTTGCAACGAGCCTCCCGCTAGGATGTGCACCTGGCGGGACACGCCGGCAAGCGTCGCTCTGACCCGGCAACTCGATGACAGGGCTACCAACGAATCGCTGGCGGTACCGGCGAGTCGTGCGAAGGGAACAGGGGAAGCACGTATTCCGACAGCTCCTGCAGGACGTCCTGTGCCGGACGCTGACTGAACTGGATTCCCAGGGCCGCATGGTTGACGTCCGCACGCTGCCATTCATCGAGCAGATCGATCAGGCCGTTGCGGCCCGTGCGTAAGGTGTAGCCGCCATCGACAGCCGTTCTGGGATGGTTGGGGTCTTCCACCAGATCGATCCACTCGTTGGTGACGTGCGGGCGGAAGCCGCCATCCCCGATCAAAGCTCGCCACGCGCGTATCTTCTCGGCCAGACGCTTTGGGCCAGCGGCGTGGTGGGTGGCATCCGGGTAGGTCAGCCAACCATCGGCATGTTCGGCAACCCATTGCAGCGACTGCCGCGAGGTCCCGGTCACCAACAGCGGCACCGCACCTGCCACCGGCTTGGGCAGCAGCTCAACGCCTTGCGCACGACCCAGAGGCGAGTTGATGTTCAACATGCCGGGCTGCATCAACTCGCGGACGTAGCTGACCGTATCTGCGAAGCGTTCGGCACGTTGTGCGTGTTCGATGCCATACGCCGGAAACTCAACCGGCCTGTCGCCAGAAGCGATACCCATCACCAGGCGCCCACCAGACAGCTGGTCAATGGTGGCTGCCGACTTGGCCAGGTCGATGGGGTGCCGCAGCGAGAAAATGGCGCTGCCAGTAGCCAAGGCAATGTGCTCGGTCTGTGCAGCAAGGAATGCTAGGTAGGTGAACGGGTCGAAGACCTGCCCGGCATCACCGAACAAAGGATCGAACAAGGGAACGTCGCGTACCCAGACTGCAGCAAATCCAGCGCGATCCAGTTGAGCAACCAGCGCGGACTGCCCGGCCAGGATTCGCATGTCGCCGCGATAGAAGCGCAACGGCAGGAAGATGCCAAGGCTCAGTGCGTCTTGGCGGAACATCCGCTGGTAGCCACGGTGGTGCGCAAACGCGGGAGCGGATGCTCCCTTGAGCGCTGTCTGCATATCGATGCTGTTGTTCAATACGCTCACTTTCTGGTTCTCGATCATGGACCGGTCGCCGGTTCGGGGATAAGTACGCCGCGCTTTACGGCGGGTCGTTCGGCGACACGGGCGTGCCAGTCGCTCAAGTTCGGATAGGCGCTGAAGTCCAGGTCGATGACACGGGCGATATGCGTCCAGCCAAAACCGGCGATGTCGGCGATGGAGTATTCGTCTCCGGCCAGCCAAGGCCGGTCAGCCAGACGCTGATCCAGGGTCGCGAAGAACTCGTTGCTCAAGCGCCGGTAGCGCTCAATCGCGACCGGGAGTGCTTCGTGGGCAAACATCTCGAAGTGAACGCGCTGGCCAAGGATCGGGCCAACGCTGGCGGCATGGAACATCAGCCAGGTGATCGCTTCCCATCGTGCCGTCGCGTGCCGGGGTAGAAGACGGCCGCTCTTTTCAGCCAGGTACAACAGGATGGCAGCCGACTCGAAGACAGTGATGCCAGCAGATTCGTCCACAAGCACGGGAATGCGCGCGTGAGGGTGCAGTTTCAGAAACTCCGGATGCCGGTGCGCGCCTTCGGCGATGCGCACGTGATGCAGCTGATAGGGGAGTTCAAGTTCTTCCAGCGCAATGCTTATCTTGAAGCCGTTTGGTGAGCTGTCGGTATGGAGATGAAGTGTTGGGCTGAGCACGAAGTAGTCCTTTCGTTGGGATGCAGTTCACCGAACCCACCTGGGGGCGAGACCCGGTGCGTAGCTGGCGAAAGTGAGAAGCAGGTGTTGGGCCTGCGTGTTGCTGCAGGCCGCAATGGGCGGCCGCATGGTGTTGAGCTTGATTGCCCAGCTCACCCCTGCAACTGGCGGGTGCAGTTGCTGCGCTCGATCTGAAACCGGAGTGCTTTAACTCGCGCTGTGCGTTTTCTTGCCAGTGCAATCTCAGTGCACGCTGCTAGGTTTTGATGGTTTGTTGGGGTGGCGCAAGCTGATCGTCTGCTGCAGGAAACCGGGCTCCTGTCGACCGGGAATGCTTGCAGTCTATGCTGCGGCATCAACCATGGAAAACGATCTTATCTGCTCGGCAACATCAGATTTTCTAATGTTTGTTTATGCCGGCTCTGCGGCGATTGCGGGAACAGGGACGCCCTAACCTCACGCCTTTCTGTGGGTTTAGTGTTGGGTTTAGTACCGGAATGCACATGGTGATCAGTCCTTGTCACCCAGACCGAAGATCGCCGGAAGCCGTGCATTGAAGAATTCAGCTTTTCTCATTTCAGAAAATGATCCATGCTGGCCCGGCTTGATGGGCACAAGCGCAGCAGAGACCCATCACTTCCAAGCGTGAAAGATCGGGAAATTGAACCAATGGGTGCTGTCCTACCGTTGTTGGCGTTGCGTGCATTCGTGGAGACCGGTCGTCACGGCAGCCTCAAGGCAGCTGCCGAGGTCATGGGGGTTACGCCGGGTGCAGTGAGCCAGCAACTCAAACTGTTGAGTGACCGTACCGGCGTCACGCTCTTCATCCGCAATCGGCATGGTGTCGCGCTCAGTCCAGCAGGCGCGCAAGTCTATCCAGCCTTGCTTCGCGCCTTCGATACCATCCAGGACAGCATGGCTGTTCTGGAGGCGATCAACGGGCGGCAGACACTGACGATCAGCACAGTTCCCGGTTTTGCCGCGTCCTGGTTGGTGCCTCGACTGGGCCGCTTCACCGAAGAGCATCCGGACATCGAGGTGCGCGTTGAAGCTTCATCGGCCCTGGTTGATCTGCGCCGCGACCGCATCGATATAGCGATTCGTCACGGGCTGGGCGAGTACCCGGGCCTGGTCTCGCGTCACCTTGCGTCGCCGGTGTTCCTGCCGGTGGCGAGTCCTGGTTTGCTGGCCAAGGGCAAACCGATCCGTAAGCCAATCGATTGCCTCAAGTACCCACTTCTGCAGGACTCCGATCGCAGTGATTGGCGACTTTGGTACAAGGCACTGGGAGTAGCGGACGATCCCCGTATCGAGCGAGGCGTCGCGTTCGATGATGATGTGTTGTTGATCCGCGCTGCCGAGGCGGGGCAGGGGATTGCTTTGGCGCGCGATGTGTACGTGCAGGCGGAAGTCGCCAGTGGTCGATTGGTGGTCGCGTTGGATCAGCCGTGGCCTTCCGAGTTCGCCTACTACGCCGTGACCCTTCCGGGGGCGGATGGCAAGCCCGCCATTGCCTCATTCCTCGGCTGGCTGCAGGGCGAGGCCAACGGCGATAATGCTCTGCTTTGACGGGAATGGATAGGATCCTTGCCAAAGCTGTCGGTGGACATGCCCCGCGAGCGTCTCAGCGCTGTTTTTTTCCAGAGACATACGGGTTGCCGGCGACCCACCATCGCCATGGCAGGTCCACGGCTTTGGATATGCCAACGCGCGGTCCTTGGCCGGGAACGAGGGGCGGCGGCGTTCCATCGGAGACAATCCGGATGCCGCGATCACCGCTTACCAGGTCAGCGCCGTCATGCGCACGGTTCAATCCAAATGCCTGGGACAGCTTGCCGGGGCCGTTGGCCAGGTCGATGGTGCGCTTTGCAGCTGGCCTGAGCGCATGCATCAGATCCAAACCCTGCAACGGCTGTGCCGCCCTGAGCAGCACGCCTACGCCTTCATCGGGCTCTCCGCAGACCGCATTGCTGCCCCAGTGCATGCCATAGGTGAAGTAGACATAGAGATGACCTGCTGGGCCGAACATGGTGGCGTTGCGCGCGGTTTTGCCTCTGAACGAATGCGCGGCGGGGTCGTCACCACCGGCATAGGCCTCCACTTCGACGATGCGTGCACAGCGGCCATCGTCGTGAACCAGCAATTTGTTGAGCAGCTCCGGCGCTACCACAGTGGGATGCCTGCGATAGAAATCGCGTGGGAGCACCATCGAGTCTGCAGGAAGGGGCTTCATGTGCCGATCCTAGCCGTGGCTGCCGTCACCTGCCAGCAGGCTGCTTGGCGGATCGTTCCATAGGTCTTCTTTACGGCGATGGATCTGACCCGGTCAGCGGGAGCAGCACCATCGTTTCAATCAGTGTCCGCGTGCTCACCAATCGGTAGGCGCATAGTCCTTAAGGAATTGGCCCCAGACGTGTTCACCGGTGTTGAAGCCATGGATGATCGGGTCGACGATGCGTGCGGCGCCATCAACGATGTCCAACGGCGGGTGGAAACGTTCTTCCTGCACCTTGCGCGCTGCCAGGCCCGCCGGATCTTCATCGGTGACCCAACCGGTATCCACGCTGTTCATGTGGATGCCGTCGTTCTGGTAATCGGCCGCCGAGGTGCGCGTCATCATGTTCAACGCGGCCTTGGCCATATTGGTATGCGGATGGCGGGTGGTCTTGAAGTTGCGGTAGAACTGGCCTTCCATCGCCGACACGTTGACGATGTGCTTGTCGCGCTCTGGCGTGGCCAGCATCAGCGGCTTCAGGCGTGCGTTGATGATGAACGGTGCGATGGCATTGACCAGCTGGGTTTCCAGCAGCTCCACTGACGGCACCTCGGCCATGCGCAGGCGCCAGGAATTGCTGTCGCGCAGGTCCACCTGCTGCAGGTCCTGGTCCAGGCGGCCATCGGGGAACAGATGGCGCTGGCCCAATAGTTCGTCAGCCAGCAGTGGCACCTGCGAAAGCTCGGCGGCGCGGGTCAAACCGTCAGTACCGACAGCTTGCGGCGACGGCAGCGCGGCCGCCGCGACCGGCAACAGGTCCGCGCTGCGCAGGCCTTCGTAATTGCCGATCAGCTTGCGGATGGTTTCCGGCAGGCTCTGCACGGCAGCGGTTTCGCCGGCCATCATGTGCGCATAGAACTGCGGCGGACGACGCACGGTCTGGCAGGCGTTGTTGATGATGAAGTCCAGGCGCGTGCGCGTGGCCAACAGCTCGCTGCAGAAGGCCTCGACGCTGGGCGTATGGCGCAGGTCCAACCCGTAGACCTGCAGGCGGTGGCCCCACACGGCGAAGTCGGGTTCTTCGGCATAGCGGGCTGCCGAGTCGCGCGGGAAGCGCGTGGTCACGATCAGCTCGGCGCCGGCACGCAGCAGCTTCAGGCCGGCCTGGTAGCCGATCTTGACGCGGCCACCGGTCAGCAACGCCACGCGTCCACGCAGGTCGGCGGTCTCGGTGCGCTTGATGTAGTTCAGGTCGGCGCAGGCCGGGCACATCTGGTCGTAGAAGTGATGCAGCTGGGTGAACTTCTGCTTGCACACGTAGCAGTGGCGCAGCTCGGGCGAATGCACCGGCTCTTCAGCAACCGCAGCGCCTTCACCATTGCTGGCATCGTGCAACCCGGCTGCATGCGGCGGGAAGTAGTTCGGGGTGCTGAACACCGGCTTGCGGCGCAGGGCGCGGATGCCGGTCTGTTCAAGCAGCGCCTCTGACTTGCGCACCTTTTCCTGGTGGCGCTCACGGGCCTGCTTCTTGAGCATCTGCCGGCGTGCCTTGGGTTCGGGGTGGAAGATCCTGGCAACGACCTGGTGCAGGCGTACACGGTCGGCTTCAGGCAGCGCATCGAGTACGCCGCGATCCGCGTCGATGGCCTCCAGCAGATCCAGCGCGTCGCGCAGACGATCCGCCAAGGGCAGGGCAGGGGCAACAGGGGTATCGATGGCGTTCAAATGACGATCCGGGAAGAGCGGCGGCAAGCCGTGAATGGACAGCAGAGCGATGACCGCCTCGATGCGGGTCCATGCTGTAGCGGGCCGGGAGCGTCCGGCCGGTGGCAATTGTCCCAGATATCAGGGGCTTGGCGCCAATATCGGGATAATGGACTGGCGGCGGCGCCTGCACGGCCGCCTTCCCGGACCGATCTCACCGGAGCTGATGTAGCTTGAACGGCGCCAAGGACCGGTCTCGCCGACCTGCGCCATCAGCGCCATGCACCACCTCAGCGAGCTTGGGCAGTGGTTTCCCAGGAGATGAAGGCCCAACGTCTGGTGGGTGCCAATCCGAGTCGATTCAGGGGCGAATGCCCGTGCCACTGCGCGATCCTGCTGCGCTCGTTCATCTGCAGCTCGCCGAACACCTGTTCTGCCTGGCGGATCAGGTCCTCGGCAGTCTGCGCTTGGTCCAATGCCGAAACCGGCAGGTAGTCGAGCCGTGGCTCCCGTCCCAAGTCCCAAAGCAGCTCCATCACATAGCGATGGTCCGGCATGGGAATCCATTGCCGACCCAGCAGCGCCGCAAGCTCCAAGACGCCAGTACGCGGCTGCGTGGTACAGGTCACGTAGACGCGCTGCGCTGCGTGCGCGTCGAGTTTCATCAGCGCCCGTTCCAGCTCAGGGACCATCAGTGAACGCGAGGCGATGGCGACGTCACAGACGGGCAGCTTGCTCCAGTCGTCATCCCATGACAGATGGTGTGGCTCGATGTTGTCGACCTGTTGGGCGCGGATGGCGGCATGCAGGCCATCAAGCATGCCCCGGCTGTAGTCCAGGGCATGGACCTGTTGCACCTGCGCGGCGATTGGCACGCTGAGCAGGCCGGGCCCGCAACCAACGTCCAGCACGCTGTTCACACCGTTCAGGTCGAGCCGCGCCAGGAATGCCTCGCTGTAGTCGTCGTGCCGACGCTTCCAGCTGGACTGCGCCGCCCGCGCATCCCACGCGCTGGCGGGCTTGGCCTGGAAGCCGCAGGCCAGCAGATGCTGGCGGTAGCGGGCCATGTGATCGATGGGGGCTGGAGGTGTGGTCATCAGGACAGTGACTGCAGGTCAGGAAGGGCAAAGGCTATGCGCGAGGCATCGACGTTGTAGAGCTGCGCCAACCGTTCGGGTGTGGCGACCTCGCGGGCGGGGCCGAGCGCGTGCAGGCTTCCGTTGGCCATCAAGGCGATGCGGTCTGCCACCTGCAGCGCATGCTGCGGTTGGTGTGTGGACAGCAACACGCCGATGCCGCGATCGGCGAGGCTGCGCACGGTGTCGAGAATGCGCAGCTGGTTGCCGAAATCGAGGCTGGCGGTAGGTTCATCCATGATCAGGATCCGTGCACGTTGCGTGAGTGCGCGCGCTATCAACACCAGTTGGCGTTCACCGCCACTGAGGGTGTTGACCACGCGTTGCGCCAATGCGGCGATGCCGAGCTGATCCAGGCAGTCAAGGGCAATTTTTTCGTCCGCACGCGTGGGCGTGGCCAATAAACCAAGATGGGCCGCGCGGCCCATGGCAACGACTTCCAGCACCCGCCAGGCAAAGGCGAACGGCGCCGACTGTGGAACGTACGCCAGCTGCCGGGCGCGTTGGTTGCGGCCAAGCAGATGCAGCGGCTGCCCCTGCAACGCAATCTCGCCAGAAATGGCGGGGAGCAGGCCAAGTAGCGTGCGGAACAGCGTGGTCTTGCCGCAGCCATTCGGGCCCAGCAGGCACAGCACTTCGCCTGCATGAAGGTGCAGGTCCGAAGGCTCGCCCAGGGGCTGCTGGCGATGGCCTACCGTCAGCCCGCGTGCCTGCAGGAGAACGTCGCCCATGCTCATGCCCGGCTCTCGCTGCGTGCCAGCACCAACAGGAAACACGGCACACCGACGAACGCAGTGAGAATGCCGAGCGGCAGCTCTATCGGAGCCAAGGTCCGCGCCAGCGTGTCGGCGGCGAGCAGGAAGCTGGCACCCAGCAGCAGGCTGGTTGGCAACAGCCGACGGAAGTCGGCGCCCACCAGCAAGCGCGCGATGTGTGGCACCACCAGCCCGACCCAGCCGATGATGCCGGCCAGTGACACAGCAGCCGCTGTGCATAGTGTTGCTGCGGCAATCAGCGTCCAGCGTAGCGGTGTGACCGCTACTCCCAATGCGCTGGCTTCCTCATCACCGAGGCTGAGCAGGTTGATGCGCCAGCGCAGCAACAGCAGCGGTAACAATCCGACCAGCAGCAGCGGTGCGGTGACGCGCAGATCATCAAGGACAACGGCATTCAATCCGCCAAGCAGCCAGAACGTGATTGAAGGAAGCTGGGTGTAAGGGTCTGCAAGCAGCTTCAATAGCGAAATGCCGGCGCCCAACAGTGCCGACACGGCAACGCCGGCCAGCACCAGCACCAGTATCGGTTCATGTCGACGCACCAGCGCTGCCACCAGACAGACCAGACCGACCGCAGTCAACCCGCCGGCGAAGGCGAAGCCCTGCACCAGCAACAATGGCAGACCGAGGAACAATGCCAGCGACGCACCTAGCCCGGCACCCGCGGAGACACCAAGAATGTCGGGCGAGACCAGAGGATTGCGGAACATCGCTTGATACGCCGCCCCGGCAGCGGACAGCACCGCACCAATCAGCACCGCCGCGATCACGCGCGGCAGGCGGATATTCCATAGCGCCGCATGCACAGCGGGCGGACTTGGCTCGCCAATGCCAAACAGCTGCCAGCCTATTGCCTGCACCACGCACGCCGGCGATACAGGGAACTGGCCAACCGAGAATGCCAACAGGATCATTGCCGCCAGCAGCACCCAGCCGCCGGCATGCCATGCCCAGCGCGGCATCGGGCGCACCCTCATTGGCGACCATCCAGGCTGCGCACGATGTCCGCTGGTAGCGGCTGATCCCAAAGCAGTTGATGCAGCGCGTTGATGCGCGTGCGCAGTGCGGCAGGTGCAAGCGCCGGCGATGCACCGGGATGCAGCCGCGACAGCAGCCACGGCAAGCCTGGTAGGCGATTGACGCCGGGCGGGCCATCCAGCCAACCGAACGGTAGTGACGGTGCGCAATGCAAGCGCCCTTCGCGCACCGCACGCAGGCTGCGCCAACGTGCGTCCTGTGCCGCGCTTGCGGCAAATGCGGCGTCCTGGGTAAGGATCACGTCCGGGTCCCAGGCCAGCAGTTGCTCCAGCGAGACACGTGCCAGCCCCCCTTTGCCAGCCGCGGCAGCAACATTGCGGCCACCGCAGAACTCGATGACCTCGGTGTTGATCGAACCGGACAGGCCACTTTCCAGCCCATCGCTGCCGCGCCCGTAGTAGACAGTCGGACGCGAGGCCGCAGGGCGGGCGGCAAGCACCTCGCGCACCAACGCCAGCTGTGCTTCCGCTGCCTGCGCCAGCGCCTCGCCACGCGCGGTCACACCAAGCAGCTTGCCGACATGGCGCAGCTGAGCGGGATGATCGGGCAAGTGTCCTGCAACCAGCTCGACCGGAATTCCGGTCTGCTGCCACACCCGCTCGGCGGAGTCACGGTAGCTCGCGTCGAAATCACCGGCATCCAGCACCAGATCCGGCTGCAGCTCAAGCAGGTGTTCCAGGCTGACGGTGCTGCCGCGTCCGGCAAGACGGCCGACCATCGGCAGGCCGCGGAGTGCCGTCGGCAGCAGCGCCAGCGCGCTTGGTGAAACCCGCATGGGCCAGCCCAGCAATCGCTGCGGCGCGATCGCCGCAACCAGCACCGCTGCCGGGGCGCCCGCGGCGAACACGCGCTGCGGTGTGCCTTTGGGTTCGCCCAGGCGCAGCACGCGTTGTGCGGGCATTGCCAATAGTCGGCCTCCTGCAAACAGCAATGGTGCCAGCGCGAAGGCCTGCAACAGGGCGCGACGTTTCATATCGCCTCCTGATCTTGCTGGCGGCAGCCATCCCACCAGTGCTGCAGGGCCGCGTCGGTGGCAGGAAGCTCAACCGCCATGCCACCGGTGAACGCGCGCCAGGCTTCCAGATAGGGAAGCTTCACTGCGGTGAGCAGCGGGATGCCGGCCAGCATCAGCGCCAACAGTTCGTCGGCCATGCCGCCGCCTTGCGACTCGAGCGTGCCGAACCGATTGGCAATCGCCAGCGCCGCCGGTTCCTGCGCGGCACGACGTAGTACGACACTGGCATCGGCAATGCCGCGCGGATCGAGATTGCAGCCACAGGCAGCAGCGCCCAGCGCCTGGCTGATGGGGTAGCGGGACTGCGGATCGGTTACGTCCATCAGTACCATGCGCTTGCCCGTGGCTGTTGGCGCATGAGGCAGGTGCACCAGCCCGCGGACGCGGTGCCCGGCTGCGAGCTGGCGGGCAGCAAAAGCCGCCAGCAGTCCATCGGGCTCACCGTTGCCGTCGTGCACGATGGCGGCGATGCGTGCGGGCTGCGCGCTGCTCATGCTCAGTACCTCCAGTTGGCATTGGCAAACCAGGTGCGGCCAGGCATGGGGTAGCCATCGGCCAGCTCATACCATTTGTCGCCGATATTGCGCACGCCCAGGTCAAAGCCGACGTTGCCGCGCGGTGACCAGCTCGCCTTCAGGCCGCCGATGCCGAAGCCAGGCAGGGCACGCACCGGACGAGTAGTATCGGCATAGCTGACCTTGCGCCCTTGTTCGGCTTCCAGGCTGGCCTGCAGACGCAACTGCGGCAGCAGCTGCCAGCCGACGGCCATGAACAAGCGCTGGCGCGGGCTGTCGAGCAGGGCCACATCGCGGTTCTCCAGGTTGGTGCGCCGCAACCAGGTGTAGCTTGCCTGCAAGTCCCAGTCCTCACCGATGCGCTGCTGCAAGCCCAGCTCCATGCCGACGTTGCGGGCGCGGCCAATGTTCTGCGCCTGATTGCAGGTGCGACCGCCGCACTCAGGCGAGGCAACGACGGCGGTCTGGATCAGGTCATCAATGCGGCTGTGGAACATCGCTGCCTGCAGTTGGCTGCCTTGCCACCAGCTACCGCGCAGGCCCAGTTCGAGATGGGTGGCATGCTCGGGAGCGAGGTCAGGGTTGGGCAGTGCGGCTCCCATGCGTGCCGAATAGCGATCCTTGATGGTGGGGAAGCGCGTGCGACGTGCGGCGCTGGCATACCACTGCTGCTCCGGTGCCAATTGCTGCACGTACTCCAGAACGGCATTGGTGGCATCGGCACTGCCGGTCGGCCAGTAGTAGACACGCTTGGCCTCGCGACGGTCATGGCCGAGGCCTGCGCGCAGGTGCGCGGTGTCAGTCAGTGCGATACGGTCTTCGATTGCCACCGAGGTGGTGACATCGCGGAAGTCCTTGGTCGGCGAGTGCGGGTTACGCTCGCTGTGCTGGTCTTCCTTGTAATGCAATGCAAGCTGCAGTTGCTGGCGGGGCAGGGCGTTGCTGGCCAAGGTCAGCGAGCCGCCGATTGTCTTGTCGTCGTAGATGCTGGGGAAACTGGTGTTGTCCAGCGCGGTTTGATAGCTGCCGTCGGTGTAGGCCTCCAGTCCGTTGCCGTAGGTGTCGCGGTAGAGGCGGGTGCGCAAGGTCGTGTGCTGACCGAGCTGGGTATTGCCGATGAAGTACAGGCTGTCCTTGTCCCACCATGGCCAGCGCCAGTAACGGATGCCGCTGCGTGCGGTTCCCGTGTACACCGGATTGCCCTTCTCGCCATCCTGGCGCGCGTAGCCGATGGCATATTCATCGCCCTCACGCGGCGTATAGCCGAGCTTGAATGACAGGCGGCGATCTTCGCGGTCGGCATTGCGGCGGTAATCACCGGTGTCGGTAGGTACGCGCTTGTAGTCGACGAACCCATCCGGGAGTGGGAACTCATCCGCCTTCAGGATTGACCAGCCGAGCTGGTAGTACCAATCACCCTGGCGACCGCCGAGGTTGACCGCCGCCTTGCGCTCGCCGCCATCGGCGACGCCCAGCCGCAGGTCAGCCTCGAATGGACGCTCCGGCCGCCGGCTGATCAGGTTGATCGCCCCGCCGAGGATGTTGGGCCCATAGAGCAATGAAGCAGCGCCACTGGCGACGTCGATGCGGGCCAGGTCGAAGGTGGTGAACCGACCGAAGTCGACATAGCCGTCGTAAGGCACGTACAGCGGGACGCCGTCGAGGAATACCGGAACCTGGCGGGGATCGAAGCCACGCAGGTAGACCATGTCCTCGTTGCGCGAATTGCGTGCCAGGCTGACGCCCGGCAGCACGCTGACTGCGTCTCCGACCGTGTTGCGGTCCAGCTGCTGGATGCGTTCCGCGTCCAGGCTTCGCTCGGCGACAGTGGGAGAGGTGCCGCGCTCGGCGTGGACATCGATACTGCCCAAGGTGAAGACCGGCGGGGCAGTCGCTGTGTCGGCAGCTGCGGCCGACAGGGGGAGCAGAAGGGCTGACAGCGGCAGAACGAAACGGCAGGTGCGCATACTCGCAATCCTCGGGTTCGTTATATCCAAGATGATATAACGGTACGGTGAGGTCAACTTCGTGACCGATGCAGGGATTCTCAGGGGGGAGTGCCGGAGCGTCCTTGATCGATATCAAGCCGGGTGGAGATGGCGCGCGGCTTACACTGGGCACTGCTTCCGCCGCATGGACCAGACCAGATGAGCGAGACCGACCCCATGCTTGAGCTGCAAGGCAGCCTATGGCTGAACGTTGCGGGGCAAAGTCTGGGCGGCCGTGGCCGCTTCGCCTTGCTGGGGTTCATCGATGCCTGCGGTTCGATCAGCCAGGCCGCCAAGCGGATGGGCATGACCTACAAGAACGCCTGGGACGCCGTGGACGCCATGAACACGGCAGCCGGCGAACCCTTGGTTGCACGCAGCGTTGGCGGGCGTGGCGGCGGCGGTGCCCAGTTGACCGAGCGCGGACGCCAACTGGTTGCGCGCTTCGAGCAGCTTGAACGCGCGCACCGCGCCTTCCTGCAGTCCCAGCAGGTTCCCGCCGGATTGGATGAGGACATGGCTTTGATACGGAGGATCGGAATGATCACGAGTGCGCGCAATCAGTTCCACGGCCGGATCAGCGCCGTGGCCGCCGGTGCAGTGAACGATGAAGTGCAGATCGAAGTCGCGCCTGGGCTCACGGTCGTGGCGACCATCACCCACGGCAGCATGGAATCGTTGGGGCTGGAGATTGGCATGCCAGTCTACGCATTGGTGAAGGCCTCATCGGTGATTCTGGCGCACGATCAAGGCACGCGATGCTCCGCCCGGAATCAGTTCAGTGGCAAGGTTGCGAGAATTACAGGCGGCGCCGTGAATGATGAGGTTGTGGTGGACATTGGTCACGGTTGCATTGTGGTTGCAGTCATTACCAGTGATAGCACCAGTTCGCTGGAACTTCGGGAAAGCGAACCGGTGGTGGTGCTGTTCAATGCGTCAAGCGTGATTGTGGGAGTGTCGACCTGATCGGCGAACAGCCCTGATTCTTGATCCTCCGGTCCCTTGGCAGGAAGCAGTGAAGGGTATGCGATGGGGAGGTGTCCCTATCAACCTGCCAAGAACCCCACCCGAAGCCAGCTGCGTAACACCCTGCGCCAGGAGTTGTTGCTCCGCGCCCAGACCCAACCGTAGGGTCAAGGGTCTCAGCTGCCAGCAGGTTGCGCGTCCAAGCCAGCGCAGTGATCGTAAGAGTTTATCTGCCGGTCTGATGCCCATTACTGGTTGGGCCGCCTGACGTTGATATCGCTGCTTTCAGGACGTCCTGGCGCATTCCGAGTCTCCCTGGGCCAGCGGGGCAGCTGCCTGTACTGGGCGCGTGTTGGGGGCTGAAAAAAATCTTTCCCCTGCATTGATGGGCTGCTAGATTTACGCCGGGCTGCAGACCATGACTCTCGGCCCAGCCGGGCTGAGGGTAGCCCAAGGGGGAAGGTGGCAGGCTCCTGTCGCACTCCATGTTGCAGGTTTGAAGCGTTGATCCAGTGGGCAGGCCGCCAATGCGTGGACTGCCTCTTCGTGTGTGCAAGACAGGGGAAACATGGAATGAAACAGGCCACTGCCGTCCTTCGGCTGATGCATTGGGTGTGCGTATCGTTGCGTCAGGCGCAGCTGCCCAGTCTGTCCGCATATGCAAACAGGTCATTCTTCAGCCGGATGGCATGCCTATTGGTGGCGCTGAGCGGCATCACGTTGTCGGCACCCGCTTTGGCGTCGGCTGGTTGCAACGCAATCAATGCGCATTGGGGTGGCGGCCTGACACCAGTGGACCAGAATCTCTGGGAGGAGTACGCCTTGGAGCCAGGTGATGTCATTACCTATGACGTCACCAGCTCAGGGAGCGGAAACGCTAACCAGAATGATGGTGCGAGTGGCGCCGGCTTCGCGCTCTATGAGAACAACGCCGCGCAAGGTTCCGCCATCCTGCTGGAGGAATACACGTGGTCAGGTCATGAGCTGAACCAGCATGACTCGCATACCATCAGCACCAACCTGCCGACGTTCACCATCTATGCGTGGTCATTCGGGCCGCAGGGCGGCGTCGTTCAGGCGAAGGTGACCTGTCTTTCTGCTCCGAGCAACGTCTTGCTGGGCAATGCAACCGTGGCCCGTAGCGCTGGCGTGAACGCGCTGATCGGCATGCTGTCCTCCGTTGATAGCGACCCGAATGATTCGGCCACTTATACGCTTGTGTCCGGGGCTGGCAGCACCGACAACGCAAGCTTCAACATCTCCGGTTCCGAGCTGCGCATAAACGATGCCGCGCTGGTGGCAGCTGGCACCAAGTCCGTGCGTGTTCGCGCCACCGACTCGCATGCGCTGTTCCTTGAGAAGGAATTCCAGATAACGGTGGTGAACGATCTTCCGCCACCAACAATCAGTGCTGTTTCACCCAACACCGGCCCCACCGCTGGAGGCACGCAGGTAACCATTACCGGCACACGCTTCAGCTCCGCATCGCCGGCCATCAAGTTCGATGCGACCCTGGCAACGAGCTTTTCCATCGTAAGTGACACCCAGATCATCGCAACTTCGCCGGCATTGCCAGCAGGTTCGATCGACATTACGCTCACGACCTTGGACGGTACCAGCGCTACCAGCGCTGCCGATCGGTTTACCTATGTCAATGCCCCCACGGTCACATGGATTTCCCCCAACGTTGGGCTAACGGGCGGTGGCGCCACAGTCACCATCACCGGCACCGGCTTTGCAGCGGTGCCCCCGACCGGTGCAGTGAAATTCGGCGCTACCAACGCGACCTACACCATCAACAGCAATACCCAGATCACCGCGACGTCGCCCGCCAATTCGGCGGGTACCTACGACATCACCGTGACCAGCCCGGGTGGCACCAGTGCCACCAGCGCGGCGGATCAGTTCACCTATGTCGCTCCCCCCACGGTTACCTCGGTTTCGCCTGCTGGCGGGCCGACGGGCGGCGGTACTTCCGTCGTCATTACCGGTACCGGGTTTGCAGCGGTGCTCCCGACCGGTGCAGTGAAATTCGGCGCTACCAACGCGACCTACACCAAAAACAGCAATACCCAGATCACCGCGACGTCGCCCGCCAATTCGGCGGGTACCTACGACATCACCGTGACGAGCACAAGCGGTACCAGTGCTACCAGTGCCGCGGATCAATTCACCTATGCCGCTGCCCCAACGGTCACCTCGGTTTCGCCTACCGCCGGGCCGACGGGAGGCGGTACGACGGTCAACATCACCGGTACTGGCTTCGCAACGGTGCCCCCGACCGGCGCAGTGAAGTTCGGCGCCACCAACGCGACCTACACCATCATCAGCAACACCCAGATCGTGGCGACGGCGCCTGCCAATTCGGCGGGTACCTACGACATCAGAGTGACAAGCGTGGGCGGCACCAGTGCTACCAGCGCGGCGGATCAGTTCACCTATCTCGCTGCCCCCACGGTCACCTCGGTTTCGCCTACAGCCGGGCCGACGGGCGGTGGTATTTCCGTGATCATCACCGGTACCGGGTTTGCAGCAGTGCCCCCGACCGGTGCAGTGAAGTTCGGCGCCACCAACGCGACCTACACCATCAACAGCAATACCCAGATCACCGCGACGTCGCCCGCCAACTCGGCAGGTACCTACGACATCACCGTGACGAGCCCAGGCGGCACCAGTGCTACCAGCGCGGCGGATCAGTTCACTTATGCCGCTGCACCCACCGTCACATCGGTTTCGCCCACTGCCGGGCCGACGGGTGGCGGCACCACAGTCACTATCACTGGCACGGGCTTTGCAGTGATGGCCCCGACGGGCGCGGTGGCGTTCGGCGGTACCAACGCGACCTACACCATCATCAGCAACACCCAGATCGTAGCGACGGCGCCTGCCAATCTAGCGGGTACCTACGACATCACCGTGGCAAGCGCAGGCGGCACCAGTGCTACCAGCGCGGCGGATCAGTTCACCTATGTGGCACCTCCTACGGTCAGCGCCGTTTCGCCAAGCGTCGGACCGACTGCGGGCGGCACTGCAGTCGTCATCACCGGTACCGGGTTTGCCGCAGCCCCCGCTACCGGTGCGGTGAAATTTGGTGCGACGGCCGCTACCTATACCATCAACAGCAATACCCAGATCACGGCGACCTCACCGGCCAATCTGGCGGGCACTTACGACGTCACCGTGACTGCTGTTGGAGGCACCAGTGCGACCAGCGCGGCCGACCAGTTCATCTATTTCAACGCCCCGACGCTGACGTCGATATCGCCAACGGTCGGGTCGACCAGCGGCGGAACGACAGTCACTGTCAGTGGCACGGATTTCATCGCTGGCAATACTTCGGTGATGATCGGCAACGCAACCATCCCGGCCGGATCGGTGACGGTCATCAACACTGGTACGCTCAGCTTCTCCACGCCAGCGGCAGCAGCGGGGGTGGCCGGTATTACTGTCACTACCTTCGGTGGCGTCAGCCAAGCGAGCTCCGCGGGCGATTTCACCTATCAAACCCCACTGAGCATTACTGCCGATGCTGCTTCCGGATTGAAGGTTGGGGGGAGCTATTACCAATCCAATCCGGCTTCCGGGGGCGTGGCACCGTACGCCTACAGCCTGTATGCAGGCGCGTTCCCGCCTGGGACCACGCTTGATCAAGCAACGGGCATCGTGTCTGGAACACCCACCGTAGCAGGTAGCTTCAGCTACATCGTCGGGGTTCTTGATGGGGCCAGTGCTGCTTCGAACACCTCTATCACCACGGTATCCATTGGCAAGGGTGACCAGACCATCAGCTTCACCACGCAAGCGCCCGCAGCAGCGGTAGGAGGCACACCATATACGGTCGAGGCCAGCTCGAACTCAGGGTTGCAGGTCAACTACGCTCTGGATCTCTCCAGCTCCGGCTGCACCTTGGCTGGCAATACGGTCACCTTCATCGGCGTCGGCACCTGCCGGATCAATGCCAGTCAATCCGGTGATACCAACTGGAATCCGGCACCGCAGGCTCAGCTGAGTTTCGTCATCAACCAGGCACAGGGCCTGGGTCTCAGCATGAGCTTTGCACCTGCGTCCATGGCTGTGGGCTCCGAAGGAACACTGACGCTTACCTTCACCAACCCAAACGCGAGCACCACGCCCTCCTTCAATGCGACGGTGGGGACGAGTGCTTCATTGCTCTTCCCGGGCATGGCGGTAGGCGGAAATTGTGGTGCCTCCGCATCAAGTACGGGAACGTCCACAGTGAACCTGGATGACCTGCAGATACCCGCGGGCGGCTGTACCGTGACGCTGACCTATCAGGCAACAGGCGCCGGCAGTGCGCAATTGATCTACTCGGGCAGCGTGATTCCGGGTTACCCAGCGCTGGGAAGCGCTGTAAGCAATCAGATCAACGTGCGGCCTTCGATAACCGCCATCTCACCAGCTTCTGGTCCGGCGGGGGAGGTGGTTACGATCACCGGTACCGGCTTCCTCGCTACGGCTGCGGGCAATCAGGTGCTTTTTGGTTCTGTTCCCGGCACGGTGACGGCTGCATCGGCAACCTCGCTGACCGTCACGACGCCCGTCACAGGTAGTGGTGCGGTCAATGTGACTGTTGTGGTCGCTGGACAGACAAGCACGGACAACGTCAGCTACAACTTCATCGCCAAGCCGGTCGCGGGCGACAGGTCCGGTGTCACCGTGGCTTACAACACGAGCACTCCCATCGATCTCTCCAGCTCGATCAGCGGCGGGCCACACAGCAGTATCGCGATCGCCACAGCACCGGGGCATGGCACGACGACTGTTGCCGGCAACGTGGTGACCTATCTGCCGACTGTCGGCTACTTCGGTGCGGACAGTTTCACGTATACGGCCACAGGCGCGGGAGGTACTTCCGATGTCGCCACGGTGAGCCTCACCGTCGCGACGCCAGCAGCTCCGGTGGCTGCAGACCTCGACGGCATCGCAGTGCCACACAACAGCACGGGGCTGGCGATCGATCTATCAACGTCGATCACCGGTGTGCACAGCGGCATCGCAATCAGCGCCGGACCGACGCACGGAAGCGCGACGGTGGCAGGTGATGTGGTGACCTATGTGCCAACGGCGAACCATGCCGGTCCGGACAGCTTTACCTATACCGCAACTGGTCCGGGAGGCAGCTCGGCACCGGCGCAGGTCAGTATCACGGTTGGTGTACCGTTGCTTGCAGTAGGCGCGGTGAGCGAGTCGGTTGACTACGGCGCCATTGCAGCGCTGATCAATCTGGATATCACCGGAAAGGCAGCCTCGGTCGCAGTTGTAACTGCGCCAGCGCATGGAACGGCGATCGCCAACGGTACTGGTATCAGCTACACGCCGAACCCTGGGTATTCCGGTGCCGACAGTTTCACGTACACCGCGACCGATGCTTTCACCACCACCGCTTCGGCGCCAGTGAGCATTGCGGTCTCTGCCCCGGCGCTGGACCTGGGGCCGGCAACCCTGCCGGCTGCTACTGCATCAAACACCTATGGACAGGCGCTATCTGCCGATGGCGGCGCGGCGCCATATACCTACACTTCAACCGCGCTGCCGGCCGGCCTGAGCCTGTCCGCCGACGGTGAGTTGTCTGGTACTCCGACGCTTTCCGGGAACTTCAGTTTCGACATCACCGCAACGGATAGCAGCACCGGCAACGGCCCGTTCTCCGTCACCCGGCATTACACGTTGGTCATCAACGCTCCACAGCTGCAGCTGGATCCTCAGTTGCCGCCGGCGACCGGTGACCAGAATTACCACCAACAGCTAGGTGCACGTGGCGGCACTGCGCCGTACCGGTTCGCCCTGTCTTCCGGCAATTTGCCGCCGGGGCTGACCTTGACCGAGTCCGGCGAGATGGACGGTGAGCCCACTGCGGCTGGCAACTATGACTTCAGCGTGCAGGTTGCCGATGCGAATGGCTTTACCGCCGTACAGGCCTATCGCTTCATCGTGCAGGCGGCTGGGCAGACCATCAGCAACTTCGTCGCCAACCCGGCCGAACCGGTGTATTCGCAGGGCGGTACGTTTGCCGTGAGCGCCACCGGCGGTGCATCCGGCAACCCGGTGACGTTTGCCTCGACCACGCCAACGGTGTGCACCGTAGGCGGTGCGAGCGTGACCATGCTCGCCGCAGGCACCTGCTCGCTGACGGCCGATCAGGCGGGCAACGCGATGTACCAAGCCGCTGCACAGGTGCGGTTGGATGTGACAGTTGCTGTGGCCATCCCGCAACTGTCCTGGCTGGATGCAATGACCAAGGTCTACGGTGAGCCCACGTTCGAGCTGCCCGAGCCACAGAGCAACAGCACGGGCGCCTTCAGCTTCACCAGTTCCGATCCAGCCGTTGCCACGGTGAGTGGGCGTACCGTCACCTTGGTGGGCGAGGGCACTGCCATGCTGATTGCCAGCCAGGCGGCATCCGGAAGCTATGCGGCCGCATCGGTACAGCTGCAGTTGACGGTGAGTTCACGTCCCGACCCGACCCGTGATGCGCAGGTCAGTGGCGGCGTGCAGGCGCAGCTGGATTCCACCGTGCGGTTTGCGCAGGTGCAGAGTGACAACATCCGCGACCGCCTGCGCCAGGTACGTGGTGGCAGCAATGACAGCAACTTCAATTTCGCGCTGGCCTATGCCGGTAGCCAAAGTGCGTCTGGCCTGACGATGCCGGTTGGACGCGCCGCCGAAGCGGCACTGCCTGCGCTGCCGGAAGGCTGGGGTCTGTGGTTGGCGGGCACGGCGACCTTCGGTAGCGCCGGTCGTGGCGGACGTGCGGGTGGCGGTTTCGACTTCAATACAGGCGGCATCACGCTTGGTGCTGACCGTGCTGTTGGAGAAGACGTACTGCTCGGCATGGCAGGCAGTTGGGGCAAGCAAGGCACCGACTTCGACGGCACGCCGTCCAAGGTTGATGCAGACCAGCAATCGCTGGCTGTTTATGGCTTGTGGCGGCTTGGAGAACACATGTTCGTCGATGGCATGTTGGCCAATGGCAGGCTGGATTTCGATCTCACCCGCTGGAGCGAGACGGTTGCTGCGAGTGCGCATGCCAGCCGCAAGGGCGACCAGTGGTTCGGGTCGCTGACCTTGGGCTATGAGCATCGCAGCCCCTCCGGAATGAGCGTCACGGGTTACGGTCGCTACGATGGCCACCGCGCTACGTTGGATGGTTACCGAGAGGCTGGCCTTGGCGTATACGACCTGGTCTATGGACGGCAGCAGGTAGACAACAGTGCGTTGGCGGTAGGTCTGGAAGGCAGCCTTACATTCAAGCGCGAGCGTTTGAACTGGCGGCCGCATTGGAGCGTCGAGTACCGCAGCGCATTGGAGAACCGCGGCGATGTTTCGGTGAACTACGTGCAGCGGCCGCAGGGCACCGACTACATCCTGGCGATGCGCAGCTACAACGACGATATGTTCGCGGTGGGCGCAGGCATGGACCTGCAATTTGACAGCGGCTGGATGTTCTCGCTGTTGCTTGGCCATGAACAGGGGCGCAATGCAACGCGCAGCAACAGCATCGGCCTGCAGGTACGTTATGGCCAGCAAGGTGCCTCCCAGTCGATGTACAGCGATCAGTACAGTGGCGGATCCTCTGCGGATCAGCGCAATCGCTGCCGCGGGCCAACAACGCGTTGTACATCATCCGGAAGTTCGATCGGCGGCAGCCCGTCGCCCTGATGACAGGTCCGCACCGATGAAACGAAGGACATCGGTGCGGACGCATGAATGCGATGGTTGGATGACTGGCCATTCCCGGTTTGCTGCGCAGCGGCCGGGCAATGTGCTCGATGGGATGGTGCTACGGGATCTGCGTCGGACAGGTTGCTTGCCGAAACGATGGCTGCGGTTGGTCCAACAGATTGCGTTCCGCGGGGGCACAAGTTCCCGCTTGGACATGTTGTTGCCCGCGGCCCCGGGCCTGGTGCCAGGGCAGATGCCGGAACCGTGCGCGCTGTGCTATTGACCGAACCGAGGCACGCTGTTCGCACAAGGCCACTGCCGGCGCCGCATGGCGCCTTTGCGGTACGCTGTCGGAACTGGACGCATGCCGATACGGCGGGGTTGCATGAGAAGGAAATCGGTACTGCTCGCCGCCGGCGTCCTGGCAATAGCGGCGGGTGTTCTTCCATTGATCGGAGTGTCATGGGTGCAGCGCGAGCAGGCGCTGGGCGCACAGCAACAGCACCTGGACGATGTTGCTGCATCCACTGCAAAGCGCACCGAACGTACCCTGGATGATGCCAAGCGCGCACTTGTACGCGCAGGCAGCATTGGTCCTACCGACTGCTCGCCTGCACACCTGAAGATGATGGGCCAGGTGGTTGCCGACGCGCGCAGCATTGAGGACCTGGGCTATTTCGTGGACGGAGAACTGGTATGCACCCGGCTTGGCGTGATATCGCCGCCGGTGCCGGCCGGTGATGCGGACCTGGATCTTGGCGACGGCAGCACGCTTTCGTATGCCGAGTTGCCGAGGTTGTTCAGGGGGGAGCCCCGGGTCGAGGTCCGACGCGGCGATTACGGGGTGCTGATTACCCCGGGCCGGCTTACCGACCTGGTGATCACTACGCAGGTCGTGTACGGCATTGCCAGTCGTGACGGGCGGGTTCTTGAAGCCTCTGGCGTCGTCCAGCCGCAGGTGATTCAGATGCTGCTTGCGGGCAACCAGCCGGGCACTGGCGGTCAATACGCATTTTCCTCCCGGCCGGTGGCTGGCCTCGTTGCCTTTGCGTTGACTGACACCGCGCTGACCGGTGCCACCGCAGACTTGGAATGGCGTTACCTGCTTCCCATCGGCGCGGCAATCTCGCTGATACTGATCGGCCTCATCATCTGGGTGTCGAGGCAGCAACTGTCGCCCGCAAAGACGCTGGAGTTGGCGATCAGGAACAGGGAATTCGTGGTTCATTACCAGCCCATCATCAACCTGGCCAATGGACGGTGCATCGGAGCCGAAGCGCTGGTCAGGTGGCAGCGACCAGGTACGCCGATAGCATCCCCGGATCAGTTCATTCCGCTGGCGGAGGCAACCGGTCTCATCTCACCGCTGACCGACCTGGTGATCGATGTGGGTGTGGCAGAGATGGGCCACTACCTGCGCGGACAGGAAGATGCCCATCTCTCAATCAATATCCCCGCCAACGAAATGGAGAGCGGGCGTTTCCTTCATGGTTTGAATGCAGCGGTAGCGAAGGCAGGTTTCCGGCCGCAGCAGATCTGGTTGGAGATCACCGAACGCGGCTTCATCAATGCAGCAGCGGCTGCCGCAGTAATCGGCAATGCGCGCTCCCTCGGCTATCGGGTCACCATTGATGACTTCGGCACCGGCTATTCGAGCCTCTCCCTGCTTGAAGGCCTGTCGCTGGACGCACTCAAGATCGACAAGTCCTTTACCCGCGTCATCGGTGCTGATGCTGCGCAGAGCATCGTGGCAGATCACATCATCAACATGGCGCATGCACTGAAGCTGACGGTCATCGCCGAAGGAATCGAGACGCTGGAACAAGAAGCCTATCTGAAGCATTCCGGTGTGCAGTTCGGGCAGGGCTGGCGCTACGCGAAGGCGCTTCCCATCCACCAGTTCCTGGCCTTCACGGCAGGGAAGGGTGTTTCGGCAGCCGAAACCTGACGTCGCACGGAATAGCAACGCCGCTCGAAGCCGTTGGCCTGACAGTCTTCAATCATCACGCGTCACGAAGGCGGGAAGATAACTATGCCCGGCTGATGTGCACCGGCACTGATTTGTAGGAAGGCGTGCCACTGGCAGGGTCGATGTAGCTCAGTGGAATGAGGCAGTTCCCTTCCGGGTAATACGTCGCTACCGAGCCCCGGGAAATCTGGTAGCTGACGGCAATGACGTCCTCAAGAATCCTGTGGCCCTCGTTGTCCAGCGCCGTCCTGATACGGATCCGATCCCCTTGCTGGATCCCGCGCTCGCTCATGTCCGCTTCGTTCATGAACACGACATCGCGACGGCCGAAGACGCCCCGGTAGCGATCATCCAGGCTGTAGATCGTGGTGTTGTACTGGTCGTGGCTGCGGATGGTGGCCAGCCTCAGTACTGCGTTGTCGACGGGTTTCGGGTCTTCAGCCAGTCCCGGGAAGCGGAGGAACTCGGCCTTGCCAGAGCCGGTGCGCCAGATGCGTTCGGTAGGTGGCAAAGGCAGGCGGAAGCCACCGGGAATCCGGATCCTGGCGTTGTAGTCCGAAAAATCGGGGAACACCGCTTCGATGGCTTCGCGTATCAGGTCATAGTCGGCCACCATTTCCATCCATTGCACGCGACTCGATGGCAGGGTTGCACTGGCTATGCCGGCAACGATTGCCGGCTCTGAACGCAACTGCTCAGAGGCGGGTTTCAGCTTGCCCCGCGATGCATGCACCATCGACATCGAATCTTCCACGGTGACCGCCTGCGGCCCGGTGGCTTGAATGTCCAGCTCGGTTCGGCCGAGGCAGGGCAGGATGAAAGTGTTCTTGCAGACCAGCAGATGACTACGATTGAGCTTGGTCGCAACGTGTACCGACATCTCCAGGTTACGCATGCCAGCAAAACAGGCGTCGCCATCAGGTAGCGCGACTGCCAGATTTCCGCCGAGGCAGATCAGGACGGTCGAGCGGCCTTCGATGATGGCCTGCATCGCAGCAACGGCATCGTGGCCATGCTCGCCTGGCGCGCGGAACCCGAACCGCTTTTCGATTCGATCGATCATCGCGACGCTGGGCTTTTCGGTGATGCCGACGCTGCGGTCCCCCTGCACATTGGAGTGCCCACGTAATGGACAGATTCCCGCGCCGGGCTTGCCGAAGTTGCCACGCAGGAGCAGCAGGTTGGCAATCTGCTGGACATTCCTGGTGCCCGTGCTGTGCTGGGTAATCCCCATGCCGTAGGTGATGATGGTGGCGTTGGACTTGGCATAGGCCTGGGCGACCTTGCGCAGGTCGTCCTCAAGCAAGCCTGATTCGGACACGATTCCGTCCCAACTCGCCGCCTGCAGGTCTTTGGCGAGGGCGTCGAATCCCCGGGTGTGTTCTTCAATGAAGGCGCGATCCAGAATGCCGGCGTCTCCGCCCTCGGCAGCGTCCATCTCCAGCAGGGCCTTCATGATGCCTTTCAGTGCTGCGGCATCGCCGCCTATGCGCGGCTGCAGATAGGAAGAGGCGATCTCCGTTGCCCCGAGCGTCGCCATCTCCAGCGGATCCTGCGGATCGGCGAAGCGCTCCAGGGCGCGTTCGCGCAGTGGATTGAGCACGATGATGGGAGCGCCGCGGCGTGCAACCTCATGCAGCGTACCCATCATGCGGGGGTGGTTGGTCCCCGGATTGTGCCCGATGGAAATGATCAGCTCGCAGGCGTCGAAATCATCCAGGGAGACGGTGCCCTTGCCGATCCCAATCGATGACGGCAGGCCAACACTCGTGGCTTCGTGACACATGTTGGAGCAGTCGGGGAAATTGTTCGTTCCGAATTCACGAGCGAAGATCTGGTAGAGGAAAGCAGCCTCGTTGGAAGCGCGCCCGGAGGTGTAGAACTCGACCATGTTCGGGTCTGGCTGTTCGCGCAGGATCTGCCCTATCCGGCTGAGCGCCTCATCCCACTCCACCGCCTCATAGATGTCCTTGTCCGGGTTATAGGCCAAGGGATGGGTCAGGCGCCCTTGGTCCTCCAGCTGGAAATCTGTCATTTCCAGAAGTGAAGAAACGGTATTTGCCGCGAAGAACTCGGGGGTGACCCGCTTCTTGGTGGCTTCCCAGGTCACGGCCTTCGCGCCGTTCTCGCAGAACTGGAAAGTCGAGGTGTGCTTGCGGTCAGGCCACGCGCAGCCGGGGCAATCGAAGCCTTCCGGCTTGTTGGTCCGGAACAGCGTGATCGCAGCTTCCGGGGCGGCCATCTGATCACTGATCGCCTTGGCCGTTGCCCGCAGCGCCCCCCAGCCGCCTGCCGGAGCATCGTATTTGCGAATACCGGGGACGTCCTTCTCGCTCATGGTGATGTCTCACTCTTGTATTGGCACATCAAGGAAGGGGAGGGACAGCCTGAATCCGTGGTCCGGCCAGGACGATCCGATCTGGTCACTTGCGATGCGGGCCTGAAAGGCTGCTTTTGGCCAGCAACGCAGAATCAAGTCGAGACGAAGTGATCATCAAGCGGACCTCCCGGGTGGTAGCAACCGGACTTCATCCCGGTCAATGCAGCACTTCCAGCCATGGTTGCAACACTGAGCGTATGAATGTTGGCTTCATGTGATTTCCAGAACGGGCTTCTCTGGCTTTGGCCTGTTCGCTGCCTCCTATGCCTCGGCATTCCCTAGTCAAATCCAAGCAATCGCTCTGGATGTGAGTACACGTTGAATCGGTCACGGCGGGCGAAACCGATCAGGCAGATGCCGGCCGCGCTCGCCAGGTCGATGGCAAGTGCCGTCGGCGCGGAAACAGCAGCAACAACCGCCATGCCAGCGTGCGCCGCCTTGCTCACCATTTCGTAACTGGCCCGGCTCGATATGAGAACCAGGCCGGCGTCGGTCGATACGGAACCACGCCGCAGGCCGCCCACCAGCTTGTCCAGTGCATTGTGCCGGCCGACATCTTCGCGAACATGCGTGATTCGACCATCCGCCTGCACCCAGGCCGCGGCATGGGTGGAGCCGGTAGCCACGTTCATGGGCTGCATTCCGGGAAGCGACGACAGGGCCAACCGCAATGAAGCAAGCGGAAAGGTCGAGGGCCTCTCGATCGGGGGTATCCGGCGCATGACGTCCTCCAGCAGTTGTGCGCCACACAAGCCGCAGCCGCTGCGGCTGGGTAATGCACGGGCAGAACCTGCTTGCAGGGAGGCCGCCGGTGCTGTGCTGGCCACCTGCATACGAAGTTCGACGCCTTCGATGCAGGGGCTTACCTCGACCTCGATAAACTCGGCCGCATCGGTGATCAGACCTTCGGTCAGCGAGAAGCCGAGTGCCAGGTCTTCAAGATCTGACGGTGTGGCCATCATTACCGAGAAGGGCACACCGTTGTAATGCATCGCAACGGGCACTTCCTCGGCTACGCTGTCGACGATGGTGCTCCGCTCCCCCTTGCACCAGCGGAGTGTTCGTCTCGCGGCGACTCCCGGAGGCATTTCGTCGGCAGCAGTTGGATCGACTCTGGACATGCGGGCGGCGACCTGACGGCGTGGCTGGGCGATGTGGAGTTCTGGAGCGTGCGTCCTGGGTCGAAGAATAGCGCAAGCATGTGATGGGCGTGCCCAGGCGGGTGCAACACCATGGAACGCCCATCGGTCGGGTCGGTTGCCTATCAGGTGCTGGCCACGGCAAGCTTGGTGAATCGTCGGCGGGGAAATTGTTTGCCCCATGGCTGCCATGAAGCAGCCGACAGCATCCGCCTTTTATAAAAGCGTTGGGGAAACGCAGACCACCATGGTGACCACAACAGGCTCCACAATCGTCGTTTGCCTTGCTGCCTGTGCCGTCCTGGTCCTCTGCGAGTACCGTAGCTGGAAGCTTGCCAAAGTTTTGCTGAAGATCCTCGCCAGTACGGCATTCCTGGCCTTGGCACTTCAGCTCGACGCGACTGCATCTGCCTATGGTCAATTGATCCTGGTCGGACTGGGGCTTGGGTGGGTAGGGGACGTCTTGCTGCTGTCCCAGAAGAGCCAGCTTTTCCTGCTTGGCTTGGCCAGCTTCCTGCTTGCGCATGTGGCTTATGCGATAGCGTTTGCATCGCTGCCCTTTGCCAGCACGACGCTGGCGATAGCGTTCGCCGTCATCGGCTGTCTTGGAATCGCGGTAATCGCTTGGCTCTGGAGCTATTTGAAAGCCTTTTATCGCGTCGCGGTTGTGGCGTACGTGATAGCTATCGTTGCCATGTGCGCCCTGGCGATCGCCGCAAGCGCTGCCTCCGGAACGTGGCGGCTTGCAGTTGGTGCGGTGATGTTCGCGATCTCCGACATCGCTGTTGCCCGCAATCGTTTCGTCGCACTGGGTGCCAGCAACAAGCTCTGGGGACTGCCCTTCTACTATGTTGCCCAGATCATCCTCGCCTCGTCAGTTGCCGGAGTGCAAGCAAGCGCAGGCTGATTGCGACAGGGATACCAGCCCGGTACTGCAATGCGTCCGCCGACGGGCGACAATCCAGTGGAACGCCCAACCATGAGCACGCTCGCATGGGACTTCTGACCTTCAGCCTGAACATCACCCTGGACGGTTGCATCGACCATCAGGAGGGCATCGCCGACGACGAGACACACGCCTTCTTCAGTCGCCTTATGGATGAAGCCGGGGCGATGCTCTGGGGACGGGTCACCTACGAGATGATGGAGAGCTACTGGCCGGCAGTTGCTCGCGGCGAAGTGGAAGCCACGCAGGCGATGCGTGACTGGGCGATCGGGCTGGAGGTCAAGCCGAAGTACGTGGTGTCGTCGGTGCGAACAGCGTTCCCTTGGACCAACAGCCACCATATCGGCGGGGACTTGCGCACGAGCGTGCAGAAGCTCAAGGAGGCGACGCCGGCTGGCGTGCTGCTCGGTAGCGGCATGCTCGCTACCGAGTTGGATAGGCTGGGTCTGATCGACGAGTACAAGTTCCTCGTTCACCCCAGGATCGCCGGGCACGGCCCGACGCTTTACCAGCGCGGGCTGGCCAACACCCGGCGACTTGAAATGATCTCATCGACGCCGTTGCGCAACGGCGCGGTTGCCATGCATTACCGGCGCGCGTGCGGCTGACCGTGGCTTGCAACGTAACGCAATGTCTTTGCGATTTGGTGGACACCCGAAGCTGGCCCGGAAGCCAGCTTCTGGCGGCCGCCAAATCCTTGTCCCGGGTGCGCTGCGCTTACCCGGGCTACGTAGTTCAGGCCACTAGTTCACGCCGAACGATCTCTGCACCGGCACTGAGTGCATGCAGCTTGCCTCTGGCCACGTGGCGCGGCAGCGGTGCCATGCCGCAGTTGGTGGACGGATAGAGCTTGTCCGCATCCACGAACTGCAGTGCCTTGCGCAGGGTGCTGGCTACATCCTCTGGGGTTTCAATGATGTCGCTGGCCACGTCGATGGCACCCACCATCACCTTCTTGCCACGTACCAGTTCGATCAGATCAATGGGAACATACGAGTTCTGGCATTCCAGCGAGATGATGTCGATATTGGACTGTTGCAGCTTCGGGAAGGATTCCTCGTACTGACGCCACTCCGAGCCCAGGGTCTTCTTCCAGTCGGTATTGGCCTTGATGCCGTAGCCGTAGCAGATGTGAACGGCAGTCTCGCAGTTGAGCCCTTCGATCGCCCGCTCAAGTGCGGCAACACCCCAGTCATTGACTTCATCGAAGAAGACATTGAAGGCGGGTTCGTCGAACTGGATGATGTCGACGCCCGCTGCCTCCAGCTCCCTGGCTTCCTGATTGAGGATTTTGGCAAACTCCCAGGCAAGCTTCTCGCGACTCTTGTAGTGATCATCGTAGAGCGTATCGATCATCGTCATTGGCCCAGGCAACGCCCATTTGATCGGCTGCCTGGTCTGCTGGCGCAGGAACTTGGCATCTTCGACGAAGACCGGCTTCTGCCGGCTGACCGCGCCCACGACGGTTGGCACGCTGGCGTCGTAGCGATTGCGGATCCTGACCGTCTCGCGCTTCTCGAAGTCCACGCCATCCAGGTGCTCGATGAAGGTGGTGACGAAGTGCTGGCGGGTCTGCTCGCCATCACTGACGATGTCGATGCCTGCTTGCAGCTGTTCGTGCAGCGAAAGGCGTAGCGCATCCTGCTTGCCTTCAAGCAATTCTTGGTCCTGCAGCTTCCACGGTGACCAGAGCTTCTCTGGCTGGGCAAGCCAGCCGGGTTTTGGCAGGCTGCCAGCGGTTGAGGTGGGCAACAATTTCTTCATGGCGGGTAGATTCATTTTCCTTGGAGTGATCAGAGCGGGCAGGCAGCGGCCCACCGTTCCAGCGTCTGCCGGTGCGGCTTGATGAAATGCTCTTCGGTGAACCGTCCTTGCTTGATCGCCAGCTGACTGCGTTCTTCACGGTCATAGACAATCTTTGTCAGGGAGTAGTCCTGGTGCTTCAGGCTGGGCTGGTAAACACTTCCTGCCGCAGAGTTGGCGTTGTAGATCTCGGGCCGGTAGATCTTCTGGAAGGTCTCCATCGTGCTGATGGTGCCGATCAGTTCCAGGTCGGTGTAGTCGCCCAGCAGGTCACCAAAGAAGTAGAACGCCAGCGGCGCAACGCTGTCCGGCGGCATGAAGAAGCGGACCTGCATTCCCATCTTCGCGAAGTATTGATCGGTTGAGGAAAGCTCGTTCTGCAGGTACTCCACGCCGAGCGCGGGGTGGTGATTGGCGGTGCGGTGGTAGATCTTGCTGCTGGATGCGCTGATGCAGATCACCGGCAGCTTGTTGAAGTTCTCCTTGTAGGCGCGCGAATTCACGAAGTGCTTGAACAGCTTTCCGTGCAGGTCGCCAAAATCATCCGGTGTGGAAAAAGCTGTCCGGTTGCTGTTGTAGTCCGGCAACAGCACGCTGAAGTCATAGTCACGCACGTAGGACGAGAAGTTGTTGCCAACGATTCCTTCGATGCGTGTCTTGGTTTGACGGTCAACGATGCTTGTCTTCAGTATCTCGATCAGCGGAAATGCATCGGTCTGGCCTGCGCCCAGTACGTCCATCTCGGCCGAGATGATCTCAAGCTCAACGGAATAGCGGTCTCCCATCGGGTTGTCCCAACCGGCAAGGCTGTTGAACCGGTTGTCTATCATCCTCAGCGTATTGCGCAGGTTTTCCTGGCGACTGTTGCCCCTGGCCAGATTGGCGAAGTTAGTTGTCAGCCGCGTACTGTCCAATGGCTGGTAGTTTTCATCGAAGCGGATGCGCTTGATGCTGAATTCAAAACTGTCTTTCATGGCGGTGCACTACCGTAGGTTCTGCGGATAGGGGCCGGCACAGCGCTGCGCTGATGCGGCAGGGGATTTTGCTTTCAGGCAGCGACGATGGCTCTGGCGGGGCGTGCTTCGGTGCCGCGTGTCAGCTCGATGACCGGCAAAGCGCGTTCTACCGCCAGCCTGGCCCGTTCAAGCAGCTCCGCGTTGTGCAGCGTGTGACCGGCAAAGTCCCTGTCGGTCGCGTACACGCCCAGCGGCAAGGTTCGTGCCTGGAAGAAGCTGAAAAGTGGCCGCAGCTGGTGGTCGATCATCAGCGCATGGCGCTCGCTACCGCCGGTGGCGGCCAACAAAACGGGCGTGTCGATCAATGCGTCCTGATGGATAAAGTCGAAGAAGTGCTTGAAGAGTCCCGTGTAGGAGCCGCGATAGACCGGCGTCGCCACCACCAGCACATCCGCCTGCTCGACTGCTGCCAGTCCGAGTTCCACCGTATCGGGCAGTTCGCTGCGTCTGACCGTGCCGGCCATGTGCCGGGCTAGCTGGCCCAGCTCGACGAGCTGGGTTTCGCAGTGAACCTCGGCTGCAATCAGCTTCGACAGATGCTCGACCAGGGCTGCGGCCTTGGAGGGGCGCTGCAGCCCGCCGGAAACGGCGACGACGCGAAGTGGGGGAGGGTGTGTCATTTCTGCCTTCATGGGAGCTGGATCGTCAGTCAGCTGAATGGAGCAGCTGGTGAGGTTCGATCCTAGTTACAGATTTCCATGAGGTAAAATGGTTTAATTTCACGATTCCATGAAGAAAATTCATTCACATGCTTGAGCGCATCCATCTGAGCATCGTCCAGCAGGTCGAGAAGCAGGGCTCGTTGACTGCGGCCGCGGGCGTGTTGAACCTGACCCAGTCAGCCCTCAGCCATAGCATCCGCAAGCTGGAACAGCAGCTGGGTACCGACATCTGGCTGCGCGAAGGTCGAAGCCTGCGGCTCACCCAATCCGGGCAGTACCTGTTGGCGGTGGCCAACCGGGTGTTGCCACAGCTGGACCTGGCCGAAGAGCGCCTGGGTCAGTTCGCGCAGGGTGAGCGCGGTGCACTGCGCATCGGCATGGAATGCCATCCCTGCTACCAATGGCTGCTCAAGGTGGTATCGCCCTATCTGGCTGATTGGCCGGACGTGGACGTGGACGTCAGGCAGAAGTTCCAGTTCGGTGGTATCGGCGCGCTGTTCGGCTACGAGATCGATCTGCTGGTTACGCCCGACCCATTGTTCAAGCCGGGCCTGAAGTTCGAGCCTGTGTTCGACTACGAGCAGGTGCTGGTCGTGGCCAAGGACCATCCATTGGCGTCGGCGGCTTACGTGAAGCCGCAGCAGCTGGCCCGCGAGGTCCTGATCAGTTATCCGGTGGACATCGAGCGCCTGGATATCTACAGCCAGTTCCTGCTGCCGGCAGGCATCACTCCCCGGCGGCACAAAGCCATCGAAACCACCGACATCATGGTGCAGATGGTGGCCAGTGGCCGCGGCGTGGCCGCGCTGCCACGCTGGTTGGTGGAAGAATATGCAAGCAGGATGGACGTGCTGCCGGTGCGGCTGGGCGCACGCGGGATCGCCAAACAGATCTTCCTCGGCGCGCGTGAAACGGACACCAGCATCGATTACGTGCGCGCCTTCATCGAGCTGGCCCGGCACTCAACCGCTGTGGCTGCCTCGACTATTGGGCAGGAGCAGGCAACCAGATAGGTTGGTTGAACCCCGAGCAATAACGTCATGGAACCACGCCTTGCCTCGCCCGTTCGATCAGAGCGCGTGGGGGGGCTGAATCGAAAGCCACCACTGCAATACCTTTGAATCATCCCGTCATGCATAGCCTTCCGAACAACATCACTGCTGGCTACTCGTTGGAAGTTGGCGCCAAGGCCATTCCAGCGCTGACTGCAGCTGCTGCCCGGATAGCGCCCGGCTCAACCATTTTCATTCCCTACCTGCCGGGTGAAGACAATGCCGCCCGACTGGCCGCTGCCGCGACAGTTCGCGGATTGGGCTTTGAGCCCCAGCTGCATATACCGGCGCGCCGAATCGCCTCGCTCGCTGAGCTGGAGTCGTTCATCGCCCGGGCGGTCCATGAGGCGGGTGTGGAGCGTTGCTTCGTGATTGCCGGGGATTCGCCCAGCCCCAAGGGACCGTTTGCCGATAGCGCGTCATTGATTGAAACCGGTGTGCTGGAACGCTCAGGCATCAAGCTTGTTGGCGTGGCCGGGCATCCTGAAGGTCACCCGGTGATGAGTGAAAGCCAGCGCTGGCAGGTGCTTGAACGAAAGTGCAGCAGCATCGAGAACCGTGGCATGGCACCGCTGATCGTCACCCAGTTTGGCTTTGATGCCGACATCGTGTTGAGGTGGCTGGCCGCGCTGCGCGAGCGCGGCATCGGTCAGCCAGTGCGGGTAGGGGTGCCAGGCCCAGCAGGGATTGCCGTGCTCGCGCGCTATGCGGCGATGTGTGGTGTCAGTGCAAGCGCGTCGATCTGGTCCAAGTACGGCATCTCGATCGGCAAGCTGTTTGGAACGGCCGGGCCGGATCGGTTTGTTGAGCGCCTGGCCAGCGGGCTGACGGAAGCGCATGGAACCGTAAGCCTGCATATCTTCCCGTTTGGCGGCATCGACCAGTCCCTGGAATGGGTTGAGCACTACCGCAACCAGCGCTGATGGCCGCTACGACGCGGCTTTGCGGCTCTCGGGATGAAATGACGTGGCCAACGGCAGGTGCGATCATGCGCGCTTGTCACCGCGTAGAGACGGCATGCAGGAGCAAGCAAAAAAACTGTCCGTGATGGTGGTGGAGGACGACGATGAACTGCGCGAGAAGATCCTTGTTCCCGGGCTGAGGCAGGCGGGCTTCGAGGTCCATGGCGTGAGCTGTGCAATGGACTTGTACCGGGCGTTGAGTCTCCGTCCCCATGATCTGTTCATCGTGGACGTCGGCCTGCCGGATGAGAGTGGCTTCATGGTCACGCAGCATCTGCGCAAGCTTGGTGATGTGGGCATTGTGATGCTGACCGGTCGGCGCGGCTCGGAGGACCACGTTCGCGGGCTGGAAGAGGGGGCGGACGCCTATCTCTCCAAGCCGGTGAATATCGATGTGCTTGCCGCCACAGTGCGCAGCGTCCTGCGGCGGACGTCACCGGGTATGCACACACCCCTTCCGCGTGATCCAGCCCGGGCAGGATGGGGCTTGATCGCACAGGGCTGGCGCCTCTTGTCGCCTTCGGGGACAGAGGTGGCCTTGTCCGAGGGGGAGCGCCTGTTCCTTGTCATGCTGGATGACGCCAACGGAGGCGTGGTGGCACGGGACCTTGTCCTCCAGCATCTGGGCAGCGGAGGAGAGGACTTCGATCTCCACCGCCTTGAAATGCTGATCCATCGCCTGCGACGCAAGGTCCACGCCACGACCGGAAGCGAGTTGCCGCTTACCACGGTCCGCGGGATCGGCTATCTCCTGCTCCTGTAGACAATCTCTGCCTTCGGCGGTTCGGCTCCGCGCCCTTTGCAGAGTTGCTGGTAACTGTTCCATCCTAATGTTGGACGGAGAGAAAGGTGAAGAGATCAGGGATGGACAAGAAACTGTCGGTGCCAGCTGAAAGCGTGTGGGGCGTCGGCCCGCGGCTATGGCGGGGCTTGCTGGAATGGTTGCGTGACGTACCCATCGCCGATCCGGTCAATCGGCGCAATGCGCCCATGCTCCAGCTGATCGCCTTTCTTCTGGCGGCATTGCCGGCGGCGGCCTGGTGTTACCGGGCGTTCCTGGTGGACATTCCCTGGCGGCCCGGTGAAGTGACCAGCATGGTGCTGAGCCTGTCCGTGATCTGCGTTTCGGCAATGAGCTTCTTCCTCATTCGCAAGGGGAAGTTTGAGGCCGCAGCATATGCATTGCTATGCATCTTCAGCGTGACCTTGATTCCTGCGTATTTGAGCTCCGGCTTTGGAGCGCAGCGTTTTGATCAACCCGTACTGGCGATCTGGCTGGCCATCGCGGCGCTGATTGTCGGGCGCTTGGCGCTGTGGTTGATGTTCATGTGCATCACCATGGCCTTCTTCCTGGGCATATGGGTCGACATTGGCCGCCAGGGGGAAGCGGCTGCGCTTCTGGGCGACGCTGCCTTCAGTACAGCGATGTTCCTGATGATCGCGGTCGTACTTGACCGAAGTTCGGCAGCGCTGCGTGAGAGTTTTCTCGAGGCAAGGCGGCGCGGGGATGCGCTGGATACTGCCAACCAGCGTCTGAGCGAAGAAATGGCTGAGCGCGAGAGAACCTTCGCGCAGCTGGTCCAGGCACAGAAGATGGAGGCCGTCGGCAGGCTTGCAAGTGGCGTCGCCCATGACTTCGGCAACGTTCTGGCGGTTGCAGGCGGCTACGTACACAGCGGTCTACGCAGCGATGATGGCGTGCGGATGCGCGAGTCCCTGATTGGTGTGGATTCGGCGCTGGCACGTGCCAACCTGATGATGCGTAGGCTGCTGTCCCTGGTGCACCATGAGGATGGGATCGAGGAGTGGTTCGAGCCCGGTGAAGCGTTGAAGGCGCTCCTGCCAATGGTGCGGCAGTTGATGGGGCCGGAGGTGAAAGTTGACATGGAACTGGAAGCTGATCTGCCGCCTGTGTTCTTCGACCGGATGCAGTTCGACCTGATGGTCCTCAACGTGGCCGCGAACGCGGATCACGTGATGCCCGGTGGTGGCGACTTCACTCTGCGGGCGCGAAACGATGGCGGTCGTTTTGTGCTGGATCTTGCTGACACCGGCACAGGCATGGAGGCAGAAGTGTTGGCACGCGCTTTCGAGCCCTTCTTTACCACCAAGCCCCGGGGGCAGGGCAGCGGGCTTGGTCTGTCCGTTGTGCACGACCTGCTCGTGCGCGCGGGGGGAAGTGTCAGCGCGCACAGCGATGTTGGAATCGGAACAACGGTTTCCATGCACTTTGCCAGCGACCTCGCAGATGCTCCCGACACAGTGCCCGAAAGCGGGCGGTGAGCGCGATCGTCCACCGGCCCGGTGCCTGCTTCGGGAATCCGCAGCTGCTCGCCAGCAATGCGGATTACGAGATGTAGGCGACCAATCGTTTGCCTATGGCTGCCACCATGCTGGAGAGAAGGTCGACGTCCGCTGGCTGCTGCAGGTCCAGCGCCCGCTTCAACGATGGCGTGGGAATGCTCAGGCTTCTCGCCAGCGCCTCGTGGGTGATCCGGCTTCGCACCATTTCATTGTGCACCAGCACCTTGAGGGATTCGCCTGCCGACAGATTGATGTTGACACCTTTGCGGGGCTTGGTCCGCGGCAATGGAACCGGCATGCCTGCGTGGAATCTTCTTCGTATCTCTGATCGCAGCGCGGAACCCAGGATCTTCTCCATGTGAGTTGCACTCGACGTGGCAATCTCTGGCCAGTCCGTCAAACAGATCACGGGCTTGGGGGACTGATCTTCGGCTCTGACTGGGTATACGAGCATATACAGGTTCGGGCGACGCAGCTGGATCGGCTGCGCGGACCTCATGTGACGGGACGATGATCCTATGTCTGAATCTATTGATCGAGTCCCTGTATTGCACGCACCAATATTCACCCATCAAGTGAATATTGGTGAGTTGGTTCCGGTGCGTTTCATATGATCCCTGATATGTCACGTCCCCAGATCAGCACGGATCTCGCCGGTCACTGCCACCGGACCTACGCAGGTTCCGTGATCCGTGGCCGTCGCAGAAGAGGGCGGTTCAATGGGAACTGCGCGGCGAGATCTCCTGCAAGTGGGGTCCGCAAGGAGCGCTGCAGCTGGGTTTAGCTGCAGTCGGCGACTATCGTTGCGACGCTGCAAGCGCCAAATCCAGGTGGCAACTGCTCGAAGCGGCCACTGCTTGCTGAAGAAGCCATGAAGCTTGGATAAGAAGACATGGCCACCAGTCTGCTGCGGCCAGACACAGGCTACAGGTAAGAGATCAGAATTTGTGCAACAGCAACCACGGTGCCGCTGCTGGCCTGCTGACCGTTGAGGTGCCAGTAGGCGGCTTGCAGATCCAGTGCAGCACGGCCATCAATCACCGTTACAACGCGGCTGCTGTCGGTGCCGTCGGCGCGTAGCGTTTGGCCGTCTGCGGTCTGGAGTTCGATTGCCACACCCGTCGCGTTGCCGAGGTTCTGATAGCGGAATGAATCGCTGGGATCAGCATTGCCGTTGAAGGCGAACCCAAGCTGGGTGACGCCCGCCGAACAGCCCTCCAGCACCAGTTGGAAGGGCGTGTGGCCGGCCGCGCCGCTGACAGGCAGGTCGCGCAGATCAATGGCGTCCAGTTGAACGCTGCGGTTGCCGTCGCCCACCGCCCAGCGACAGGTGGGCGGCAGGATGTCACCTGTCATATCGAAACCCAGGGATTGGGCATGGACGGCGGCGTAGCCAAACAGGAACAACGCTCCCACGCAGGCGATGGAGAAGAGTCGTGGCATCGGCAGGGCTCAGTTGTAGGTGACCTGGATCGTCACCGCAGAGCGCACGCTGCCAGCGGCGACCACTGCTGCGGTCTGGCGGAAGCGTGCGCGCAGCATATAGTTGGTCGCGCCGGAAGCGGCGACGTAGTTCACGTTCGTGCCGGAAGGACGAATCGCCAGACCACCTGGGTTCTGCATCTCGATGCCGATGCCGGCAACGCCGCGGAAGTGCGCACTATCTGCAGCGTCGGCAGTGCCGGACACGTTCATGTGAATCACCGTCACCAAAGGGTCGCAGCCGGTGGAGCGTACAGGCACATCCACCCATGTTTTGGTCGTGCCGACGGCGGTGAACTCGGTGGCATAGTAGGTGCCAAGATCCACATCCGCGGCGGTGAAGCGGCAAACGCCGGGCAGGATGTTGCCAGTCAGGTTGAAGTTTACCGTTTGCGCTTGCGCGGCTTCGGCGAGCAATGACAGGCCGGCTATCAGTAGAAGAGAACCAAGTTTCAGGCGCATCGTGATGTCCTCAGTTATAGGTGAATTGGATGGTGATGGGCGTGCTGACCGTGCCGGCAGTCAGTGTCGGTCGGGTCTGTACGAAGCGTGCAAACAAGTTGTAGCTCGCACCAATGGATGCCCGCGACCAGTCGAACGTGGTCACGTTGGGGATGACCCGCTGGCTGCCGCCATTGATCAGCTCGATGGCCACACCACTGGCCGTGGTATTGCGTACAGCGAAGTAGTTGCTGTTGTTGACATCAGCTACCCCGCTGAAACGCATGTGGATGTTGGTGATATCCGTGGTGCAGTTGCTGGAGGTCACCGTCACCTGCCGCCACGCCGTGGTGGTGCTGCCGGTGAAGGCCGTTGCCTGGTAAGTCCCCAGGTCGGCACTGGGCACCGAGAAGCTGCATGTACCGGGCTGGAACCGCCCGGTAAAATGCACAGTGAGGTCTTGCGCAGCGGCGACGCCGGGCAGGGCACCGCATAGCAGGAGGCAGGCTACGGCCAGATGCCTTGAGAGCGTGGACATCATCCTTTCCCCTATTCGTAGATCAATGTCACCGTCGCTGCGCCGTTTGCCTGGCCGGACGTCGGTGTTGTGCCGGTCTGGTAGTACCGTGCACGCAGGTTGAGGGTGTAGCTCGCATTATTGGTTGCAGTCAGTGCCAAGCCGGACGCACGGTTGCTGCCATAGGTGATTGGGTTGCTGTTGCCATCTGCCATCTGGATGCCAATACCGGTGGCGGTCTGGTTGACGCCATCCGGCTGCAGCGCCATCACGCCCTGCGTTGGATTGACGATGGACGTCACTGGATTGACGCGGTAACGGATCTGATTTGCAGTCCTGTTCAGCATTGAAACCCCATCGTCGTTGGTGAGATTCCTGCGGTGGGCATCGTAAAAACCTGGGCAACTATTGAGCCGGATTGGCACGTTGACCCAGTTTGTGCCGGAACCAACACCCGACAACACATTCATCTGATGGGTTCCAAGGTCTACGGTGACATCGGGCGTCGAGCAGGTGCGCGAGACGATGTTGAGAGATCCCGTGAAGCTTCCCAGCAACATGCGGATGGTGTTGTCACCAAGCTCAACGTACTCGAACGTCGGCAGGTCGGAGCCACGGATCGTCCCTGCGCCGACGTCACCGATTTTGATCAAACTGATGTCAAATGCCGTGGCGGCTAGTAGTGTGGTCGGAATGTTGAAGGTGTCGGTCGCCGTGGTCGGCAGAGCATTTCCTGCCCACCACACGACCGCACCGATGCCCGGTACCGATGTCAGATAGACGCGGCGCCCGTAGGTTGGGTGCACATAGTCGGAGAGACCATAGGGGTTGTTGGTGTACCGACGCGCGCGCGTATACGTGCCCGGCTGGCAGTGGATGTTTGCCGGTCGATTGGTATTGAAGGTGGCCTGATAGATCTCCGTGCCCACAGGGACATCGCGGCCGACGGTGATCGAACCGGTAATGCTAGTCACTGCCCGGATGAAGGTCGGCGTCTCCGCAGTGTAGGCACAAGTGCCGGCGTAAGCTATCGGGCTGAGCAAAGAGAGAAGCCCGAGCAGCGCCGAACCCAGCCACACTGCCTTTTGGTCGAACCAGAGTTTTAACCAAAGGATCATGGTGTTCTCCGCATGGAGGTGTCGGCATCGCTGCCTTCAGGTGTCATGTCTTGATCGTTGTTGACGCAGGGCAGGTCGAGCGTCTCGTAATCCATCTGCTTGCTGCCTTTTCGGTCGTCCGGTAGATGAACGTCGAGCCGGCAGGATTCTGCTGCCGTATCCCCCCAGCGCACAGTGATGGCACCGCTGTGCTGCAACCCATTGACGTGCAAACGACTCGCCTGGCCGGCCACACCGACGGAGTTGCCGGCGGCGTCCAGCACGTCGGCACCGAAGGGCACCGGTCGCCCATCCGGCAGACGCGTCTGGATGATCAGCGCACGCCCGCTGCGGGTGTCGTAACGCAGGGACACGACTGCGCCTGCACGCGGTGCCACGCGACGCGTTGTCTCGGCGATTTCTACGCCGATATCGGTGCCCTTGGGATCCAACGTGATGGTGTTCAGTTCGTAGGGCATCAGGTAGGGCACCACCGCATACCCGCGGCGATCCACCTTGGCACCCTGGCCGTTTTCCACATGCGCGCCGGCAGCGTCGGGGGCATGGATCAGACCGATGGTTTCGCCCAGCGGCGGCGCCAGGGTGATACCACCGCCGTGCAGCACCAGCCCGCCGGTGATGCCACCGCTCAGCTGTTGATAGCCAGAGCCCCGGCTGTAACCTGCAGCAAACTGCGACAGGCTGCCGTTGTACTGCGCGGTCAGGTCATAGGCGCCGTTGTTGTTGCTCTCGCTGAGCGAGGCGCCATACGCCAAGCGATGCTCTGGGCCAGCGGCACCAGCCAGCGACAAGCTGCGGCTTTCACCGCCATCGCGCGAATGGTTGAACATGCCGGTCGCGGTCGGCGCGCCGGCAGCACGGCCCAATGGCACTGACACGGTGAAGGACAGGCGTGTGTCACGTATCGCGTTGGTCGGCGCCTGTGTCTGGCGCATACCGGGAATGTCCAGCCAGTTATTGGTATCGTGCTGCACCACGCTGTCGCGGGTGCGCTGCACGGACAGGCTGTAACTCAGCGACTTCCAGCTATTGTTGTAGCCGGCGGAGAACTCGGTCTCATTGCCACGGCGGCCCCAGAAGTCCCGGATCGAACCGTTGACGAACAACAGGCCAGCGCCATCGCCCAGCATCTGGTTGACACTGAGGTCCATCCTGCTGCGCTGCCGGCGAAGGCCGTCCACATCGTGGCCACGCGAGGTGGCGTCACGCAGTGCCACGGCATCCTGCAGGCTGACGAAGCCGCTGGTGGAATAGCGGTAGGCGGCCACCGAGAAGTCGGTGCCGCTGTTGATGAAGTTGCGGTTGTAGCCGACCCGCGCACTGACGCCCTGCGTCGCCGACTGCCCCGGTGCACGGTTGCGTGCCTGGGTAAGGTCGGCCGACAGGGCACCGACGGGGGTGTTCCAGGCGCCGCCCATCAGCGCAGCGTGGTAGCCGTTGCTGAGGATGCTGCCGGCATAGGCCGTGGTGCTGTTGGTCAGGCCACGCTCGTAGGTGCCCTGCAGCAGCCAAGGCTGCACCTGCAGGTTGACCTCGTCGACCTTGCCTGCGGTTGCTGCCCAGCGACTGCTGCCAGGGCGCAGCAGTTGCGGCACCGCCGAGAACGGCACCGAGAAATGCTTGATGCGGCCATCGGCCTCGGTCAGTTCGACCTCCAGGTCACCACCATAGCCGGTGGGGTAGAGGTCATCGATGGCGAACGGCCCCGGTGCAACTGGCGTGTCATAGATCACGTAGCCACGCTGGCGGATCACCAAGCGAGCATTGGTCTCGGACACACCACGCACGATGGGGGCATAGCCGCGGCGCGACTGCGGGTCCATGCGGCTGTCGCTGCCCAGGCTGGCGCCAAGCACGCGCACGCTGTCGAACAGCTGGCCGGACGTGAACGTGTCCCCCAGGGTCAGCTGTGCGCGCAGCGCAGGAAGGTCGTGCTGCAGGGTGGTGCGGGTTGCCTGGTAGCGGCTGCGGCCGTGCCGGCCCCAGCTCAGCGAACCGGCGTGCAGGGCATGCCAGCCGCCGAGGCTGAAAGTGGACTGCACGCCAAGATAGCCGGCCGTTCCCTGATATTGACCAATGGTGCGATAGAGCTGCGCGCTGTAGTTGACGGTGGCAGCGGTAATGCCCGTATCCCATTGGGAAGGGTCGACGTAGCCGCGTGCGTCGCGGGCGGTATACACCTGCGGCACTGAGATGGTCAGCACCTGGGTGCCGGTGTCGAAGGACACCTGGGCACCCGGAACATAGTCAGCCAGCGGCGCGCAGAAGCGTTCAGCAGGCATGCGGCCGGGCGCTACGCCAGCGGTGCCATCAGTGTTGCCGGCCGCGACCACTTTGCTCCAGTCCACGCCGTAGCCTGCCAGTGCATCAGCATCGAAGCACGCTTGTGGTTGGTCGTTGCCAACAGCGTCCTGGAACACAATGTCCGTGCGTGCACGCCATTGGCCATTGAACACCACGTCGCCACGATAAGTGCCGGGCGGCACATATCCACTGCGGGCAAAGCGCGACAGGTCCATCTTCGGCGCGGTACCGGCCGGAAAGAAATCCATGTCGAAGGTGGCGTCGTCACCGCTGGCGTCGTCTGCATGTGCCTGCATCGACAACACCGAGGCCACCAGCAACGGCAGTGCAGCCAGTCGTGGCAAACGGGTGAACGGACGCTTGGAGGGCTGCGACGACGCGGACATGGAGGCAGGTTCCTGAAGAAAGAGCGCACGGGGCCTGGCCGCTGGCCATCATGGCCAGCGACAGCGACGACAAACGGACAAGCGAACTCAGCGGGTCAGCGGTGCAGTGAGCGGATTGAGTGCGCCGTAATCGTTGATGACGGTGAACTCGGCCTGCGCATCGGCGGCGATCTGGCTCACGTCCTTCAATGGAAACAGCGCCGTGCCTTGAGGTGCGACCATGCCGCCGCCCTGGCCGCCCAGGCTTTGGCCTGCCTGCTTCAGCGCCACCTGGGCGAAGCTGACGTGGAAGGCAGTGGGGTTGCTTACCTGCAGCGCATGACCCTTGCCATCGGCGGCAGGCACCAGCTTCCAGTTCAGGCGCGGGGGGGCGCTTGCGGCGTCACCCGGAAGCCCATTAGGGCGGAAGAACAATTTGATGCGCGTGCGAAAAGCGAACTGCAACAGATTGCGATCGTCGCTGTTCTCAGCTTTGGGAGGAACTTCCAGCACGTTGATCCAGAACAGCGACTCGCGATCGCTAGGCATCGGCTGGCGGGTATGCACGATGCGCACGGCCTGGCCCTTGTCGGCATCCATGCGGAAGATCGGGGGGGAGACGGTGAAGGGCACATCGGCGGTATCCGGCGTGGATGTTTCATCGCCTTGATCCAACCACACCTGCACCAGGGCAGGGCGGCTGCCTTCATTGGTTAGCTTTACAGTGATTTCACGATCATCGGCAGGGTAGACCATGCGGGTGCCTCCGATCACCACGCTTGCTTGGCTGTGCGCGCTGGCAAACAGGGAGAACGTTGCAACAACCCACAACAGGCTACGCAGATACTTGTTCATGACTCACCTCCTGAACGTGTGGCGGCAACCGCCGCCACACGCAATGGATCCGCAAGGATCAGTTGTAAACGACCGAATACACCACGTTGGTGTTGACCAAGCCCGGGGTGGAAGCGCCGTTGACGGCCAGGTAGTGCGCCTGGAACTGCACCTTGCCGGTGTTCGGAGCGACAGCGCCGATGGTGGCGTCCCACGACTGGCCCGGAACGGCCAGATTGATCGCCTGGGCAGCGTCGTCGGCCAGTTCGATCTGGACGTTGGTGGCTTCGCCGGTCAGCACGTTCTTCAGTGCGCCGGTGACCGGATCGACCTGCGTGCTGGACGGCAGGAACGACATGCTGGCGATCTTGCCGTCTTCGCAGGTGCCTTGGCCCGGGCCGCCGATGATCACGTCAAACACCTTCGGGTTGGCGGTGTCGCCGGCATTGGCCAGCAGGTTGGCATTGACCGGGTCCAGTGCAACCGAGAAATTGCCGGTGCCGCCGTCGGTGCCCGAGCCGCCGGAGACGGTGCAGGTGGCGTCGTTGACCACGCCGGTGAAGGTGATGGTGCCGCCGGTGGTGGAGGCCGCGTGGGCCGAGGAGGCCAATGCGAGGGCGGCAGCTGCAGCAGATGCGATCGTGAAGTACTTCATTTGCAATCTTCCTATCAACAGTTGTGATGTATCCGCCAAGGCGGACGTGTTCATCGGGCGCGGGGGAGCGCGCGCGACGGGTGTAGGTGTGTGCAGGTCGCTTGGGCTTGTGTTGCGTGCCTTTGGACCATGCCGGGTACGGGGGATATCAACTGCAATCCGAGCGTCCTTGCACGCACGACCGCAGGCTTGTGCGGTGTGGAAAGAATAGGAACCGGCAAGGGTTCGGTATATGCAAGTAGTTGCAAAGTTTCGGATAAAACCGAAATGTTTCGTGCTCTGAGTCAGAACCAATTGTGGTGACTGCTGTGAACATGGATGCGTCCCGCGTTGCGCTTTCATAGGTATAAAAAATGCCCGGCCATGGGGCCGGGCACGCTTTCAAATCCTGGAAAGCAACGCGGGAAACCAAGCCCCTGACAGCTTGGTCGCTGCCAGGGGCTGTGCATCAATCGCCCAATACCACACCCACGCCGACGCGGAAGATGGCACTGTCGCCGCGGGCGACGGAGACGCCAGCATTGACATTGACGCGACCGTTATCGCTCCAGCGCGAGATGCCGACGCCCATCGCACTCTCGCCGCGGTACGTCGCCATGCCAGCGTTCAGAACCGTCTTACCCGGCAGGTACGGGGTTACCTGGACAAGCGCCGATGCACCGGCGATGCCGCGGTTGGCCTGGCGATTGGCATGATCGATACGATCGTTCACGCCGTTCCACATATCGTCCATGCGCTGGTCGGTGTAGTCCTTGGCTTCGGCCAGGCGCTGGTTGAGCTGGGAAACATTGACTGCATCGGTATCACGCACGCCGGCCGCGACATTGGTCACCTGGCGCTCACCGCCCTGGTAGCCCACGGACACAGTGTTGTCACGGTCAGCCACCGAACCAGCACCCAGTGCGACAGCGTTGTCACCCTTGGCCTCGGCATTGGCGCCTACAGCGACACTGGTGCTGCCCGAAGCGCTGGCGCCGTTACCAGCAGCGACTGCGCTGGCACCATCCGCCTGGGCATCGGCAGCCGGCAATGGTGTCGTACCACCGCGTACCGGCGCTTCATTGCCATTGGCGTCGAAGTACGGGTTGTCGCCACCACCGCCACCGCCGTTGTTCTCGATGTTGGTCACGCGGTTGTCGATATCGCCGATCTGGCTCTGCAACTGGTCGCGCAGGGCGGCAATCTGGCCACCGTTGACCGCGTCGCGGCTGCCGGACTGGATGCGGCCGTCCGCCACATTGGTCAGCACGGTGCCATTGGCGCCGGCAAAGGTCACCTGGCCACGGTTGCTGTCGGCATCGTAGGTCACTGCGTCCAGCGTCTGCCCACCGGCATCCACCAGACCCGCTGCCTTCAGCTGTGCCAGATTGACGGCTTCGTCGTCTTCGGTTGCATCGGCCACGTTCTTCAGCTTGACCGGCTGGGTAGCGTTCTTGCCGCCCAGGGTGATGCTGTCCATCGCATCGCTGTCGTAGACCACTGCATTGCGCGTATTGCCATCGGCATCGATCAAGCCAGTCGCCTTGAGCTGGGACACGTTGACGGCATCGCTGTCATCGGTACCTGCTGCTACGCCGGTGACCACGCGGTCGCCTGCGGTGCCTGCCATCGACACGCGCGTGCCATCGGTGGCGGCGGCAATGGTGATGTCGCGACTGACGGCATCCTGGCGCACCAGTCCGATGCTGCCGTCGTTGAAGCCAGCCTCCAGGTTGGTCACGCGGCCATCGATGTTGGTGATGTTGCTGGTGTTCTGCGCAACCTGCTCATTGGTGGCATGCAGCTGCGAACCGTTGACGGCTTCCTTGCTGCCTTCGGACACATCGCCATCAGCCACGTTCTTCAGCACGGTGCCATTAGCGCCGGCAAAGCTGACCGCGCCCTTGTCATCGGCGTCGTAGACCACTGCATTGAGCGTATTGCCATCGGCATCGATCAAGCCAGTCGCCTTGAGCTGGGACACGTTGACGGCATCGCTGTCATCGGCACCTGCCGCAACGCCGGTGATCACGCGGTCGCCTGCGGTGCCGGCCATCGAAACGCGCGTGCCATCGGTGGCCTCGGCAATGGTGATGTCGCGACTGACGGCATCCTGGCGAACCAAACCGATGCTGCCGTCGTTGAAACCCGCCTCCAGATTGGTCACGCGGCCGTCGATGTTGGTGACCTGGTTATCAATGTTGGCAATGTTGGTGGTGTTCTGCGCAACCTGCTCATTGGTGGCATGCAGCTGCGAACCGTTGATGGCTTCCTTGCTGTCCTCGGATACGTCGCCCTCGGCCACGTTCTTCAGCACGGTGCCATTGGCGCCAGCAAAGCTGACCGCGCCCTTGTCATCGGCGTCGTAGACCACTGCATTGAGCGTATTGCCATCGGCATCGATCAAGCCAGTCGCCTTGAGCTGGGACACGTTGACGGCGTCGCTGTCATCGACACCTGCTGCCACGCCGGTGATCACGCGATCACCCGCCGTGCCAGCCATCGACACGCGAGTGCCATCGGTGGCCTCGGCAATGGTGATGTCGCGACTGACGGCATCCTGGCGAACCAAACCGATGCTGCCGTCGTTGAAACCCGCCTCCAGGTTGGTCACGCGACCGTCGATGTTGGTGACCTGGTTATCAATGTTGGCAATGTTGGTGGTGTTCTGCGCAACCTGCTCATTGGTGGCATGCAGCTGCGAACCGTTGACGGCTTCCTTGCTGTCCTCAGATACGTCACCCTCGGCCACGTTCTTCAGCACGGTGCCATTGGCGCCGGCAAAGCTGACCGCGCCCTTGTCATCGGCGTCGTAGACGACTGCGTTCAGCATCTCGCCATCCTGGTCGATGAGACCCAGCGCCTTGAGCTGCGATACGTTGACGGCATCGAAGTCTTCGGTTCCCGCTGCCACGTTGACCAGCTGGCGCTGCACACTGGCATTGCCGATGGAGATGCTGTTGGCTCGGTCGGTGGTGGACTGATGGCCGATGGCCACCGCTTCATCGTGCGAGGCAATCGCATGACGGCCAAAGGCAGCGGAGAACGCATTCTGCGCCTGGGCACCGGGGCCCACTGCCGCTGCACGATCACCGGATGCCACCGCGCCGGAGCCGACGGCCATGGCGCCACCATTGCTGGCGTTGGCCTGCATGCCGATGGCAATGGCCGAGTTGGCCGACGCCGATGCCTGACGGCCAATGGCCACGGAATAGACCTGCGATGCACTGGCGTTGGAGCCCATTGCCGTGGAGAACTGGACTGCTGATGCTTGACGGCCTACTGCGACAGCGCCATCACCAAGTGCACTCGAACGGCTACCAAACGCGGATGCTTCGGTGTTGCTAGTCACCGCGCCAGCGCCGACCGCCGTGGACGAAACGCCCGCAGCAGTTGCGCCGTTGCCGAGTGCCATTGCACCGGCGCTGCCGAACAGGGTTTTCGCGCCGCTACCGATGGCCACGCCGTTGGCGTTCACCGCCTGAGCGTTTGCGCCGATGGCGACCGAAGCCACACCAGAAGCGCTGGCGCGGGCGCCAAACGCAGCGGCCTCATTGGCGGTGGTTACTGCGCCCATGCCAACGGCTGTGGCCGAGGTGCCAGTGGCCGAAGTGCCGTTGCCGATGGCGATGGCACTGGCGCTGCCGGCCGTGGTGGTGGCGCCACGACCGATGGCAACTGCGTTCACATCGCCTGTCTGAGCAGTGAAGCCCATGGCCACGCTGTTCGCCATGGAAGTCTTGGCGGCCACGCCGACTGCCACCGAGTTGTTTCCGGTGGCAGAGGCATCGTCGCTGCCATCCATGGCGCCATTGGCCTTGAAATAGCGGGTGGCGTCGGCCAGATTGTTGGAGACATTGGTGATGATGTTGCCGAGTTCTGCCTTGGCGGAGTTCAACTGGGAAACGTTGACCGCGTCGGTGTTTTCGGTGCCATCCGCTACATTGATCAGCTGGCGCCCTGCACTGCTGCTGCCGAAGGAAACGCTGTCGGCGCGGTCGGCAATCGACGCCTGCCCAATGGCAACGGCGTTCACGCCATCGGCGGTCACCGAGGCCATACGGCCGAAGGCCATGCCGTATTGGGCTTCGGCGGCAACGGTAGCGCCAGCGCCCAACGCAATGGAGCGGTCTGCCAGCGCCGCTGCGACGTTGCCGATTGCAATCTGGTTCGAGCCAATCGGATCTCCGTTGACGTCGAAGCCACCTGCTGCTGCGGCCGGTCCCAGTGCGACGCTGGAGCTGTTCACTGCATTGCTGCTGTAGCCCAAAGCCACGGAGTTGAGCCCGCTGGCGAGGGAGTTGTTACCGATTGCGCTGGCGTTCAAGGCGCTGGCGTTGGCGTTGCTGCCAAAGGCGATGGAAGAGATACCGGAGGTCTGTGCAGCATTGCCAACTGCCGTTGAGTACGCGGCGTTCGCCAGGGCGGCATTGCCGACAGCGGTGGCATTGTTGAACGATGCAGAAGCATCCGTGCCCACCGCAGTGGCACGCCCGCCAGTCGCGGTGGAACCACCACCCAGGCTCAGGGTGTAGTTGCCATTGGCAGTGGCGTTGTAGCCCATGGAAACAGCATTGAAGCCATCAGTGTTGGCTTGATCACCGATGGCGACGTTGGCCAGATTGCTGGCTACGGCACCATTACCTATGGCTACAGAACGGTCGCCGATGGCTCGGGAGCCCGGACCCACGGCCACGGCGTTAGCGCCGGTAGCCGTACCGCCGTCCACGGCACCCATCAAGCCGATGCCACCGAACGCGGTGTTCTCCACGACGCAAGCGCCATGTTCGTCCACGGTGCCGGCGATACCTGCGTCGGTCGTGCACACCTCGGCAGCCAGCACACCGCCGAACGGCAGAGCCAGGGCAACGGCCAAGGCCGCGCGGCGTACACGGGCGCGCTTGCCGCGGCCCTTGGTCAGCTCGGAAGCGACCATCCACTGGCCGGCAGCATGGTTCCAAACGATGCGATAGATCTTGTTCATGGCGGTTCCTCGTAGTTGATGCGCTTGGCGAGGCCCGGCTGTGTCGTTACCGACTCAACCCGCGATCCCGGCGCATGTAGCGAGCCTGAATCGTGGTCCTCGGCGAGGTGCATTCATGCGTGCAATGCGTCGCGTTGGAGGGCGGGCCAGTTCCGTACGGGAGGCACGGCTATCTGGCACGGGTTGAATTTTCCGCAGCAGCAGGAACCGTCAACATGCAAGAACTACGAAAAAGCCCCCAAGCGATTGGGGGCCGGTGGGGAACAGTGACATCAATCAAGAAGCAGCGGAAATACAACTAGTTGTATTGCCATCCATGCGCCGTTGCGGCATAGAGCATCCGCAGCAGTCAGATACGTTGCTTCTCGACACGAGTGAAGAGAGATGCGTGGTTGGCCTGTGACTTCAGCCCATCAATTGGAGATGCCTTCATTGCGCAGGTACTCAAACAACTCGGCATCATTGCTGATCCCCAGCTTGCGCATGGCGTCGCTCTTCTGGCGACTGATGGTGGTGACACTGCGGCTCAGCTGGGCAGCGATTTCGGTCACCGAGAGACCCGTGGACAGCAGGCGCAATACCTCGGCTTCGCGCGGGGAGGGCTGTTTGGCACCGGCGGCCACGGTCTCGCTGCCGAGTTCGGCAATGCGTTCCTTCAACCCCTTGCTGACATACGGTGCCCCCCGATGCACGGTCTGCAATGCCTGTGGCAGCTCGTCCAAGGAGGATGCCTTGTCGATCAGGCCCAGCACCCCGGCCGAGACCACCATGCGCAGGATGCCCAGGTTGTTGGCCATGCTCAGCATCAGGATGGGAAGGTCGGGGTACTTGCGGCGGATCAGCCCCAGCATGGCGAAACCATCGGGTTGCTGGCCCCCGGGCATGGCAAAATCGGTCACCAGCACGTCACACGGGTGCGCTTCCAATGCCTGGAGCAGTTCGTCGGGGTTGTTGGCCTCAGCGGCCACCTCACCCACGCCGCTGCTTTCGATGAGCGCACGTGCGCCGATGCGGACGACGGGATGATCATCGGCAAGAATGATGCGAAGGCGCATGGATGGTTATCGGATGAGGACTGGGAGGGCAGGATGGGGCTTGCAGCTATGAGGAGGTCGGCCGGGGTGCGTCTGCATTGCTTCCTCCGTTGCGTCGTTTTGTGCCTGGCCGCGATGCTGGTCTTGCCTGCGTTTGCGCAGAGTGATGCTTTGCCGCTGTCGCCGCAACAGCGGGAATGGCTCAAGGCGCATCCCACCGTGACGGTCGGATTGTACGACAACGTTTGGCTGCCCTTCGAGCGGGTGCAGGATGGCCGGGTGGAGGGCCTGGCCTACGACTATCTGGTGGAGGCAACCAGCCGCTTGGGCCTGAAAGTGGCTACCCGGCGCTATGCCAGTTGGGCCGAGGTGATCCAGGCGGCCTGCAACGGCGAGGTGGATGTCGTGATGGACATCGCCCTGACCGCCGAGCGCACCCGCTGCATGGTCTTCACCCGCCCGTACGTCGACGCCCCGGTTGCGCTGGTGAGTCGATTGCAGGATGGTCGTGCCGCACGCGATGCAGAACTGGCCGGACTGCGGTTGGTGACTGAGCGGGACTTCTCCTTGGGCGTCACCGCCCGCGAGCGCTATCCGACCGCCCAGCACCTGCAGGCGCAATCCACCCGTGAGGCCCTGCAGATGGTCAGCGACGGGCAGGCCGATGTTTATCTGGGCAATGCCTATGTGGCCACCGCGCTGATCGCCGAGGCGGGCATCACCCGTATCGGGCTGCAGCGGCAGAGCGACCTACCGCCGGATTCGCTGCATTTTGGTGTACCGAATGCGCAGCAGCCCCTGGCCGAGGCGCTGGATATTGCGTTGCATTCCCTTCCCGAGGCAAGCATCCGGGCGATCCGGGCGCACTGGCTGCAACCGCTGCAGTGGCTGGGTAGCGGCAAGCTGGCATTGACCGCCAGCGAGCGCGACCAACTCGCGCTGCCGCTCAACATCGGCTTCGCGCCGACCTGGGCACCCATTTCGTTCGTGGACGAGGAAGGGCAGCCCAGCGGCATTGCCGGCGACTACCTTGAGAAGTTCCGCACCGCTGGCGCCGACAAGCTCAAACCGCTGTCACTGGACAGCTGGCAGTCCATCCGCGACGCCATGCGCGACGGTCGCCTGGATGCGGTGCTGGGCGTGCCCAATGACGCGGCGGTGTTCGGTGATGACTGGGTGTTCAGCCAGCCCTTCCTGACCGTTTCCAACGTGATCGTGGTCGGCAGGAACAACGACAGCGTGCTTGATATGCGTGATCTGGACGGGCGCAGGGTAGCGCTTTCCGATCCGGACCGGTTGGCACCGCTGCTGCAGGCCCAGGCGCCTGGCGCCATTGTGGTAAAGGTGGCAACCGCACAGGAGGGCATGGAGCGTGTGCACACGGGCAAGGCGGATGCCTACATCGGCAACCTGGCCGTTGTGGACCGCTTCCTGCGCGAGCACTACGCCGGGGAGTTGCATATCGCAGCCCCGGCAGGCGTGGAAGATCGGCTCGCGCTGGCAGTACGGCCGCAACATGCGGCGCTGGCATCGGCGTTCGACCGCATGTTGATGAGCATGACGCCGCGCGAGCGCGAGGCTATCCGTACGGACTGGATGGCCGTGGAGTATCGGTCCAGGTTCGATTGGCAAGCGTTTCTGAAGTGGGCAGTGCCGCTGGCCTTGGTGTTGCTGACGGCGGGGACGGTGCATGCCGTCGGTTATCTGCGGCTGCGGCGCGAGGTGGAGCAGCGCCGGCTGGTGGAGAAGCGTCTGGCGGAAGTCACCGGTAGCCTGCCTGCCGTGGTTTATCAGGCACGGTGCAATGCCGAGGGGGAGTTCTCGTTCCCCTATATTGCCGGCGACATGCTGTCGCTGTTCGGAATCGAGGTGGCCCAGGCGCTCCACAACGAACGCGAGTTGTTCGCACGCGTGCATCCTGACGACCAGTCGCAGGTGACCGCGGAGCTGGAACGCGCGGCAGCTGCGTTCGATGACATCGCCGCGGACTTTCGCGTGCGCTCGCCCGAAGGCTGGAAGTGGATACGCTCGCGCGCACAACCACACCGCGCCGATGATGGCGCGCTGCAGTGGAGTGGCTATTGGATCGACGTCACCCAGGCGCGTGCCCAGGCACAGGCGCTGGAGGACGCCAAGGCAGCGGCCGAGCAGGCGGCCGAGGCGAAGGCAAGCTTCCTTGCAACCATGAGCCATGAAATACGCACGCCGATGAGCGGTGTGCTGGGGATGCTGGAGATGCTGTCCCATACCCGGCTGGATGGTGAGCAAAGACGTGTCGTTGCCACCTTGGAGGACTCCGCGCAGATGCTCCGGCAGATCCTCGACGACATCCTGGATTTTTCCAAGATGGAGGCGGGCGCGCTGGCCTTGGAAGCCACGCCGATCAGTCTGCGGCAGAAGATCGACAACGCCCAGCAGATGCTCATGACCCAGGCCACGACCAAGGGGCTTGTGCTGAGCGACCGTATCGATCCGCGGGTGGCGCAACGGCACATGGCTGATGGCATTCGTCTGCGGCAGGTACTGTTCAACCTGCTCAGCAATGCGATCAAGTTCACCGCACAGGGAGAGGTCACCATCCTGCTGGACCTGCTGGAAGAGCGCCCTGGCGCGCAACGGATTCGCCTGGCAGTGCGTGATACAGGCATCGGTGTACCGGAGGACCAACAAGCGCATCTGTTCAGCCCATTCATCCAGGCCGAGTCATCGACCACGCGTCGCTACGGTGGTACTGGCTTGGGCTTGAGTATCTGCCAGCGTTTGGCGGACCTGATGGAAGGCCAGTTGGCGCTGGAGAGCACGCTGGGAGAAGGAACCGAGGTTTCCCTGAGTGTGTGGCTGCCGATGTTGGAAGGGGAGGTTGAGCTCGGCGAAGCATCGGAGATGGGGGACACCACACCATTGCCGGCGCATTGGTCAGAGAAGAATGTATTGATCGTCGAAGACCACCCGACCAACCAGGATCTGATGCGCTGGCGGATGCAACAGCTGGGGCTGAGCCATACCGTGGTTGCCGATGGCGCAGCGGCGTTGGAGGCACTGGTTCACGGCTCGTTCGATCTGGTCATCACCGATTGCCGCATGCCGGGAATGGATGGCTATGAGATGACACGGCGGATACGTCGCATGGAAAGCGAGCATCCGCGTCGCCGCCGCTTGCCGGTCATTGCGCTGACTGCGAGCGCATTGGACGAGGAGGCCCGGAGCTGCCGTGAGGCGGGCATGGACGATTTCCTTGCCAAGCCCGTGCCGTTGCCGATCCTGCGACAAGCAGTGGCGCGCTGGTTGCAGGCCGATGCCGACCGGGGGCTGGATGTGGTCCCGGCGGACGCGCAGTACACCGGCCAAACGGGAGCCGCCGGGCAATTCTCTGCCGTGCCGGACATGGCAACCGCGAATGCGCGACAGGCGCTGATTGCCCGGTTTGGCTCCGCGCAGGTGGCAGACCAGTTGATCATCAGTATCGTCAGCACAACAAATGCCGATCTACGAGCGGTGGAGGACGCCCTGCAGGCACAGGATGCGGTGGCCTTGGGCAATCACCTACATCGTATTGCCGGCGGCCTGGGGGCCGTTGGCGCCGACGCCCTGGCCAATCGTGTACGTGATCTGCAACATGCAGTAGAGGCTGAAGGCATCGCCTTGCATCAGAGCGAGTTGAGCGAACTGCGTACAGCGTTGGGCCAGTACATGAAGACACTGCAGGATTGAGTGTTTTCGTATTTGTTGCATGGGAATGCCGTACTCCAGGCGGCAAGGTGTAACTCCCGTCACCCAGCGCGCCCAAGGCGCAGGCGAGAGTCCCCATGAACAACGTGTTCAACCTCCGCAACGCCGCTTCGACTACCACTTCGGCCCGGCTGTCCACGGCGGCCACGACGCGCAGGGCCGCTCTGACGGCTTTGTTGAAGTCGTCCGCCTGTACCGAGGGCGAGGTTCTGTTCCCGCTGCTGGGGGCGCTGCTGGAAACCCATCTGGACTGTGGCCACGACGACCGCAAGGCCAACGAGCGCATCCGGGATGGCCTGGACAATCTGGAACTGCTGTTGGCACTCGAAATCGAGCGCATGGGTCTGCGGCAGGCGCCAGAAACACCGTGCACACAGCTGTTGCGCTCACGCAGCTGAGGTCGTCTGAATCGGCCAGGTCACCCTGCCAGCGTGCGGGTGGGTACTGCGCTGTTCGATCCTGATGTCATCGACGATGCCTCACTTCGGTGAGGCATTACTTATCTCTGTCTGTGAATACTCCGATGTCCCCATTCCTCATGCCGTTCCTGTCTCGCGCCAGCCAATGGCGAAGCAGCCATATCATTGCCTCCGTCGAGCACGATGCCGTTGTGGCCAGCGTGCTTGATGGAGGTACCGCAACGCCGCGCTATCTATTCATGGCGATGATGTCCTGTGGTATTGCAATCCTTGGCTTGTTGCAGTCGTCGGCGGCGGTAGTCATCGGCGCGATGCTGATCTCGCCGCTGATGGGACCCATCATGCAGCTGGGTTTCTCACTGTGCGTGATTGATTTCAGGATGATGCGCCGTGCCTTGATCGCTTTGCTGATCGGCACGGCATTGGCGCTGCTGGTGTCCTACCTGATTGTGAAGGCGTCGCCGATCCGCGAGGCCACCAGCGAGATTCTGGCCAGGACGCAGCCGACCCTGTTTGACCTGATGGTTGCGGTATTTTCCGGTTTGGCCGGTGCCTATGCTGCCATCACCCGGAAAGGTGAAACGATCGTCGGTGTTGCGATCGCCACCGCCTTGATGCCGCCGCTGGCAGTGGTCGGATATGGCCTGGCCGTTGGCAGCATGGTCATTGCCGGCAACGCGTTCTTTTTGTTCATGACGAATCTGTTGGCCATCGCACTGAGCGTGACGCTGGTTGCGAAGTGGTACGGCTTCGGCATGCAGAACTCGCCCCAGCACACCGCATGGCAGGCGGCGTTGATCGCAGTGACCTTTCTGGTGCTTGCGGTGCCGTTGGGTATCGCGTTGCGGGGCATTGCCGCGTCCACCTGGGTGGGCAACAGCGGGCGCTTGGAAACCGAGGCATATCTGGCGCGCCATGGCGGTGCAATAGACAGCTTCCATGTGGATCCAAGAGGGGAGGTGCCGCAGTTCAACATTGTTGCCTTCGTACCACACTACCTTCCCCTGGCCGAATCCGAACTGCAGCGCCAGATCGGCACCAAACTGGGGCGCCATGTCCTGGTGGAGTTGCACCAGAGCCTGGAGGCCAGTGACAGCCTGCAGAACGGCATGGCCGATATCGACCGGATCCGTGGGCAGGTGGCATCCATAGAAGCGCGATTGAGCGCCGACGCAGCGAAGGAATCGATGGCACGTTCCAATGGCGACGCAGTGGCCAAACAGTTGCTTGACCAGCTGGTCTCCGTGGAAGTCGCCGAGCAAGAAAGGATAGCGGTGGTGCGCCCCCGGACCGCCATGGTGCTGAGCAAGGATGACACCCAATCCTGGGAAACGAGACTCCAGCAGCAGCTGCCCGGCTGGACAGTTGTCGTGCGCAACCAGGAGCAAGCACCTGCTGCGCCTGCAGAGTGACACGCGGTCCTGAATTCGTACTTGTTGTATTTAGCTCGAGGACGCCGAACGCAACAATGAAACACCAATCCGAGGCTGGAGGCCCAGCGAGGAGATCGAGATGATTGCCAATGCCACCTACAATTTTGCCCCGGCGGTCAACGTTGGCTTGCTTGCGGCACTCGGTACCAGCGCCGTATTTGCGTTCCTGCTGTGCTTCCCGCTGCTTGCCAGGCGAGTTCATCGCGCTGCCCTTCAGGGGCAGATGGCCGGCTTCATCGGAATGGCGTCGAGCGCCGCGCCTGTGCCCGCTGAGCAGTCTTTGGCGCTACAGGATCGATTGACCGGACTGCCTGGCCGCTTGGTCCTGGAACAGCAGCTGCGGGCACATGGCAAGCAAGGTCAGCGCAAGGTGGTGTTGGTGATCGGTGTGGATGGGTTCAGCGCGATCAACCAGCTTCATGGGCATGCTTTCGGCGATGAACTGCTGAAGTCCATTGCTCTGCGATTGCGCTCGGGCATCCGCATGGGAAACCTGATCGTTCGACTGGCAGGTGACGAGTTCGCGGCAATTGCCGAGATTGAAGAACTGGGGCAGGCCAAGACTGTCGCCAAGCGGCTGATGCAGGAGATGCAGCGGCCCTTTGTCATCAATGGCAAGGAGATCGACGTATCTGCCAGCATTGGCATCGCCATGGAGACCCTTGCAGGAGGCCAACGTAGCCGCCTGCTGACGCAAGCAAGCATTGCGCTGGCCGAGGCAAAGCACCTGGGAAGAAACCGCTACACGGTGTTTGATGTTTTGATGGACGCCAGCGTGTCGGAAGTGGAACTGCTGGTGGGAGACCTGCGCCGTGCCTTGCGCGAGAACGAGTTCTTCCTGCTGTACCAGCCGAAGCTGGACGTGCAGAGCGGCAGGGTGACAGGCGTGGAAGCATTGCTGCGCTGGAACCACCCCGAGCATGGCCACGTGTCGCCGGACCACTTCATCCCGCTGGCTGAGAAGACCGGAATGATCGTTGATATTGGTCGTTGGGTAATGAACGAAGCATGCCGCCAGATGCAGGAATGGGGCAGCGAGCGCGTTGTGGACTGGCGCATGTCAGTCAATGCGTCCGTGTTCCAGATCAACTCCACGTCATTCTACACGGATGTGCTTGATGCGCTGGCGCGTCACTCATTGGCGCCGGAGGATCTGTGTATTGAGATCACAGAGTCCGGTGCGATGCGAAATGCCGAACTGAGCCTGATGACGCTGCGCAAGCTGTCTGCAGTTGGCGTACGTATCTCATTGGATGATTTTGGTGTGGGCCATTCCAGTCTTTCGCACTTGAAGCGGTTTCCAGTGCAGGAACTGAAGGTGGACCGTAGCTTCATCAGCTGCATTGGTGAGTGCCAGGAAAGTGACGCAATCGTCAGGGCGATCATCGGGCTCGCCAAAGCCGTCGGTTTGCAGGTTGTGGCAGAAGGCGTGGAGACCGAAGAACAGCAGGCTTTGTTGGCCGAAATGGATTGCGACGTGATTCAGGGCTACTTGATCAGCAGGCCTATACGGGCAGAGGAGGTGCCAGCGCTGGTCGCGCGGCACGGCGACGAACAAGACGTACTGCATCGGCTACTGGAAGGTTGAGGTGGCAACGGGGGGCGAATAGTGAAGGCCTCGCGGAGCTTTTATAGAAAACATGGCGTCGGGCTGAAGAGCCGACGCTTACCCTTTGCGTTGTCGGGACTCCCCATACCCGCAACGTGCCGGCCGTCAGTGAGTATCCCTGGCGCGAGACGCCCGCAAGGCACGTCGTGATCCGGCCCTTTAGTTCTTCGTCCAAGTGCGGCATGACGCTTCGCGCTGAGCTGTACTTCGGCCTGCACAACGCGGCGACGCTGATCACCTGAACGCGGCGCACCGCATCCACATAATCACCGCCCGCCCGGTGCAGCCTCGCCATGCATCTGCCGTTGCCCGAGTCGGAAGAAAGACCGGGCAATGACGACAAGGCCGATCACTGAAGGAGCCAACTGGGACCAGGGCTGACCGATCCGAACGACATTCCCGATCAATGCCGAGAGCATGGCAAACACGGAAGCCGTCATTTTGTAGCTGTGCTCATACCGCCAGATCGAGCGGTACCAGTTTCGGGGAAACGTCCACTTGATGGCGTCGTAGGCCAGTATCAACCAAAGCGTCCCTACCGCCGAATAGTCAACGGCCACCAACCGACGGCCATGCCCCAACACTTCCAGCGTCAAAGGCAAGGCAAGCGTCAGTGCGATCAGCAACGCGCCCGCATCAATCTTCATTGGCCCGCTTTCCCGCGTGCGCACCGCACGCCAGCCGCCAAACAACTGATACGGGACCAGCAGGCTCAGCACCGCGAATGCGGGCAGGAACCGGAAGAAGATCGTTCCGATGGCGGCCGTTGAGCAGACCACCAACGTCATCCAGAAGAACGCGCGTCCAAGCCGCCGGTGACCGGCCGTTCCTTTTTCCCTGAGCAGGATCAGGAAGCCCAACGCGAGCGCGATGGAGCCGGCCACGACGTGAACCGCAATGTTTGCAAAGTGCATGTGTCAGCCCCAAGAAATATGTCCGCGCCCCGGAGAGCATGTCTGCTTGCCGGTCCGCTTCCCCAGGCCAAGCTTGTTGCAACCGCCGCCTGGGCTGCAAACAGATTGCGACGAAGGGCACCTGAAGGCGACGAAGCCGCGCTACAGCTGACGGAGCAGGGGAGCGCGGGGCGAGCGACAACGAACACTCGCTGATTCGTCCAGGCCCCGATACCCGGGATTGGCTGCTCCAGGCCGATCGCGGAGGTCGAGCGCTGTTTGGATAGTGAGGATTGACCTGATTGCAGGTGTTCGAGGCCGGCCGGGAGGTGACAGTCATGCGCTCGTAACATGCGACGCCTACCTTGCGGCGCACTTCAGGGGTAAGGGCGAGGCAGGTGGCCGAGCAGGCAAGACGGCGCTTGGCGCGCATGTTCGAAGACCACGCGCCATTGCTGCGCGGTTTCTTCGTGCGGCGTGGTGCACGGCAGGATGCCGAGGATCTGGTGCAGGAAACCTATCTGCGGCTGTTGCATGCCCACGAACGCAAGGGTGAGCTGATTGCCAATCCTGAGGCATATCTGTTCACCGTCGCGCAGAACCTCGCGCGCGAGCAGGCTGTTCGACGACGTTGGTCGACACTGTCCATCGAAGAGATCACGGGCGCGGCCCAAAGTCTGGCTAGCGGGGAATGCGTGGAAGACGCCGCCGAACGCGAACAACGTAGCCAGCGCCTGCAGACCTTGCTTGCGACTCTGCCCGAACACACCCGGGCGGTTCTGGTCATGCAGTACCGCGATGGGCTGAGCTACAAGCAGATTGCCGAACGCATGGGCGTATCACCGCATATGGTGAAGAAGCATGTAGTTCGCGGCCTCTCGGCGTGTCGCCGCGTCATGGCCGAACCGGCTGGGGGCCGCTGAGCATGGCCGTGGAACATCCGTCGGCGCTGACCGTTGCCGCCGCGAACTGGCATGCCTTGCAGCGTGAGGGCGATCTCAGTCCATCGCAGCAACGCGATTTCATGCAGTGGTTGCTGGTCTCTCCGGAGCACCTGCGCGAATACATGGCGATCAGCGAAGTGGCCGGTGCGCTTGGGGAAGCGCTCCGCGCCATGCCCGTCGACGTGGAGTCGCTGCTACAAGCCCCCGCACCTGCAGGCAACGACCATAACGTAGTACGTTTTTCACCGCGTCCGCGTGCGCAGCCTGCGGTACCGAAGATCAGCCCTGCACGGGGGCGACCGCGCATTGCGGTTGCGGCGGCGCTGATGCTGGGTCTTGGTCTTGGCTTGATCACAACCCTGGCCTGGCCTCGTACTGGACACTACGCAGCCGCACATGCGGCGCCACGACAAATCACCCTCGCAGATGGCACCTTGGTGCATCTGGATGCAGAAAGCGAGATATCCGTTCGCATGACCCTGCTGGGGCGACGCGTTGAGCTGGAACGCGGGCAGGCCAGCTTCGTGGTTGGCAAGGATCGCCGTCCTTTTTCGGTACATGCCGCAGGTCTGCAGGTGACCGACATTGGTACCACGTTCGATGTGTCCTTGCTCCGGGAGCAGGCCCGTATCGCCGTGAGCGAGGGGCGCGTGCATGTCCGCGGCGACGGGGGCAACGGGCGCATGCTTGCAAACCTTGGCGCCGGGCAGGTAGCACAGGTGGACTACCGCGACCAACGTGTGCGCGTGAGTCAGGAAGACGCCGCCAGCATGACCGCTTGGTGGAAGGGCAGGGTTGTATTCCGGGACGAGTCACTACGGGATGTGGCTGACCGCTTCAACAGGCGCAACACGCTACGCCTGCACGTGAGTGAGGACGCTGGCGCACTGCGGCTCACCGGGAACCTGCGCGTGGATGACGTGGAATCGCTTCGCGCGTTCCTTGACCAGCAGCCAACCCTGGTGATGCAACGTGCATCCGACGGTATCCATGTGCGCTTGCGTCCGCGCGCGCCGCAGGTGCTGTAAGAAAAAATTCATTGAAAAACCGGTGCCCGATCGGCGCGCTGCGCACTCGTAGTAGGGGAAAGCAGGGACAAACCTGTTCTGTGACCACCGCCATTCCCTCACTGGATCCCACGATGCGCCGCACACTGTTCCTTTCCATTGCCCTTGCGCTACACGTCTCTGCCACGGCAGGTGCCAACGCCGCTGAACCGGACCGCGTAGCCAGCGAAGCCATCGCTTCGCAGCCCTTGGACATGGCGCTCAACGCCTTGTCACGGCAGACCGGCCTGCAGTTCGTCTACAACGCCCAGAGTGCAGGCAATCCTCGCACGCCAAGCGTTCCTGCGGGGTTGAGCGCAAACGCGGCGCTAAGCCGCTTGCTGGCCGGCACCGGGCTGCGCTATCGCTATCTCAATGCCACCACGGTCACCATTGAAGCGCAGGACACCGCTTCGCCAAGCCCGATATCCGCTCTGGCGACACCGGGCACAATGACGGGGCCGGGTACGGCATTGGCCCAGGGTGGTGTGGATGCACCCGCAGCCGAAGCTGCCAATCTGGAAACCATCCAGGTCACCGGCAGTTACAGCCGCAGCCTTGAGCAGGCGGTGGACATCAAGCGAGCCACCGTCGGCTTCTCCGACTCGATCGTCGCCACCGATGTGGCCGACTTTCCCGAACAGAACCTCGCCGAGGCACTGCAACGCGTCCCCGGTGTGACCATCGAACGCAGCAAAGGCCTGGGCACAAAGGTCAATGTGCGCGGCCTGCCTTCGGAATACACCCATGTTTCGATCAACGACCTGGCAACGGCGTCGGGCAGCGGCGGACGTGATGTGGAATTCGACATGTTCGCCGCGGAGATCATCCAGCAGGTGACTGTGCAGAAATCTCCCACTGCAGCGGACGAGGAGGGCGGCATCGCAGGCTCGGTGAAGATCTCCACCGCGCGGCCGTTCGACTACAACGAGCGCAAGCTGGTGTTCTCCGCCGAGGGCGCGCACAACAGCATCTCGGAAGAGGTTGACCCGCGCTTCGCCTTCCTCGCCGCCGACACCTGGGGCGACTGGGGCGCGCTGGTATCGTACTCGCAGTCCAAACGCACAAATCGTACCGATTCGACCTCGGGCATCAATTTCCGCCCCTCCTCGCGCTTCCTGACTGCCTCCGGCACCCGCGGCACGCAGGCGCAGGCCGTGCTGCTGCGCGATGCAGGGATCAATATCACCGACCGCAATGACGCCAGCCAGACCAACCTGGTGGTATTCCAGGACAAGGTCGGTGACCGCGTCTACCTCAACGAACAGGACAAGTGGGGCGCGACCGGTTCGTTGCAGTACAAGCCAAGCAACAACTTCAGCCTGACGTTCGACGCGATGGTCGGCGGCTACGACAGCACCGAGGACGAGTATGACGCGGCGGCCTATTCCGCCTCCAGTCGCAGTACCTTCGACACCATCCACGAGTACGACGCCACTACGCTGTCCGAGTACGGCATGGTGGTGCTGCGCGATGTCTCCTACACCGCGACCCAGCACGAGATGCTGAGCAAGGAGCGGATCAACAAGACCGACTACAGCCAGTACAGCCTGGCCTTGGACTGGAAGGGCGACAGCTGGTACGTGGATGCGCTGGTTGGCTATTCCGGCGCGGAGAAGACCTCGGACTCTTCCAATCTCAAACACGTTGCGTATGCGCCTTCGCGCACCCGCTGGAATGGCAGCAGCGGCGAGACGATCCCAACCGCCGCGGCCGGCAGCTTCGACATGTACAACGATCCCAGCCGCTACCTGTTCGAGGCGTATGAGACCACGCTGGAAAAAGTGAAGGACGACAAGTACGCCGGCCAGGTCAATGTCACCCGCCTGCTGGACATGGCCTTCCTGCCCGCACTGCACACGGTCAGGTTCGGCGCGCGCTACACCGATCGCTCCAAGCAGCGTCAGTACGGGGAGTTGAAGATCACCGGCCCGACCGCCGGAAGCGCAGCCTGGGTCAATACCCGCACGATGGCCGACAGTCCGCTGCAGTACATCGGCGACATCGTCCCGGGCGGCAGCTACTCCAACAAGGGGCTGAACTGGCAGCAGATTTCCAACGACTACGCGCGCAACGCGTTCCGCTACGATGGCTTCTACACGCCCTTTGACCCCGGCCAGTACTACCAGGTCGACGAGAAGGTGATGAGCTTCTATGCCATGGCCGACTTCGCATTCGACTTGGGCAAGGTGCCGTTCACCGTCAACGCCGGCGCGCGCTACGTGGATACGAAAGTCGATTCGTTCGGCTATCACCCGATCCAGCTTCCCAACGGCAGCACCGGCTATACCGACAGTCCGGTATCAAAGGACGGCAGCTACGACGACCTGCTGCCCAGCTTCAATATGACCGCCGAGCTTTCCTCGGGCCTGCTGCTGCGAGCGGCCGCCTCCAAGGTGATGATGCGCCCGGCGTTGACCGATATCGCGTACAAGCGCACCGCCAGCTGGAGCTCCTACCGTTTCACCGACGGCAACCCGGCGCTGAAGCCGACCTACGCCAAGCAATGGGAACTCGGTCTGGAGAAGTACATGGACAACGGTGCGCTGTTCGCCGCCAGTTACTTCCGCAAGAACATTGATGGTGTAGTCATCAATTCGCTGTCCGGCGTGGTCGAGGACGTGGCGGTGTACAACGCCAACGGCAGCCTCAACGGCATCTACGACTTCGATGTCTACCAGCCGGTCAACGCCAAGGGAGCGTACGAAGTCGACGGCATCGAGCTCGTTGCACAGCTGCCCTTGAACATGTTCACACCTTGGCTGGATGGTTTCGGCATCAATGCCAACTACACCATGCTGGACAGCTCGCTGGCTGGTGAGTCCGCGCTTGGCATCCGCACGCCGATGCCAGGTTTGTCGGAGAAGACCTGGAACTTCACCGCCTACTACGAGAACGACCGCTTCGATGCCCGCGTGTCGTACAACCACAAGGACGAGTACGTCGAATCGATCGGCTACAACCTCTACCCGATCTGGCGCGATGCCTATGGCCAGATGGATGTATCGATCGGTTACCGCATCACCGACAACATCAAGGTCAGCTTGAAAGGCATCAACCTCACCAACGAACGGACCAGCGGTTACACCATGGACCCATCGTTCCCGACCATGGACGAGACCTCGGGTCGCCGCATCAGCCTTGGCCTGCGCGCGGACTTCTAAGTAACGGCTCAACTTTGTGCGGCATGCGGACCAATCAGGTATCCGCATGCCGCCGTACGCTTTCTGAGGCGATGCAATGAAGAAATCCTTGATGCTGGCGCTGCTCGCAGCGTCGGTCCCAGCGGTGTGCGCTCCCGCTTCTACTGTGGGCGATACGGACCGCCAATGGCTAGCCGGCGACCACCATGTGCACAGCGAATGGAGCGTGGACTGGGACCACAGCACGACACCGCCAACGCCAGTTCGCGGCGGCGATTCACCCTACAGCCGCAGCCACAATGCCGCGCAGGCCAGAGCGTTTGGACTGCGCTGGATGGTCCACACCGATCATGGCGGCCCGGGCCACTCCGCGGTAACCCGCGACCACGCCTATCCCGCATTGCTTCGAGCACGTGCCGATGTGCCGGAGGTGATCCAGTTCAATGGCATGGAATTCGATGTGCCGGCGGGGGAGCACGCCTCGCTCATCATCGCGCCAGGCCCGCAGGAGATGGAGCAATTGGTTGCCGCCGAGCGGGACTTCAGCCGTAGCGAGCCGCTGCAGGGCAGCCGCGACACCGAAGCGCAGATGCAGGCGGCACTTGCCTATCTGCGGGATCTGTGCCCTGCGCCGCTGATGTTCATCAACCATCCGTCGCGCACCGCGAGCGGTCTTGGCGAGTGGGGGGAGGTAAGCCCAGAAGAACTGCGCGCGTGGCATGCGGCGGCGCCGAAAGTGCTGGTCGGCATGGAAGGCGCACCCGGACATCAGGCCATCCGCTCCGAGCGGGGCCTGTACCGCAACACCGATGCCCCAACCATGGGCGGCTACGATCAGATGACCGCGCAGGTGGGTGGGATCTGGGACCAGATGCTGGCGGACGGCATTCGATTCTGGATAACCGCGAACTCAGACTCACATGTGAATCTGCGCGACGGTGGACGTGACTATGACCCTGGGGAATACAGCAAGACCTATGTGCTGGCGCGCCCCGACGCCGAGGATATCCTCGATGGGTTGCGCCACGGCCGGATGTTCACGGTAACGGGAGACCTGATCGACGCACTTGAGTTCAAGGTGACGGATGGAAACGTCACTGGATCTCTGGGCGACACGGTGACGCTAGCCGCCTCACAACCGATGCAGGTGGAAGCGCGGATGCGTCAGCCAACAAGCGCCAACGCGAACGGACAGCACCCGGTGCTGAAGCGCATCGAGCTGATCGTTGGCGAAAAGGGCGAAGAGGGAACCCTGAAGATGCAACGGCGTGGCTTCGACACGGCAACATGGGTGGTTGAAGGCGAGTGGATAGTTGCGCGTTGGACTCTGCCTATACCTTCGCAAGGTGGATACGTTCGCGTGCGAGGCAACAACACCGGGGCCGTCGAAGCGCTGGTGGACGAGCCTGGAGAGGATCCTTGGGAAGATCTGTGGTTCTACTCGAACCCTATCTTCGTTGGCGTTACGAGGGACGAGCAGGCATGACCTGACCGGGATGTTGGTGGGTAGCGAAAGGCTGTTCCCGACAGCGGACGATGATAGAGATTGGGGCGTTACCGCCGGCCATGGCGCGGGATTGGTGCGGACGATTCTGGAGTCCGACGCGTTGGAGAAGGGGGAGATGGTGTGGCTGTCATGGCTCGATTTTCGATTTCCCCTTCACTGGCGCCTATCACTGTGCCTATTGGCGCGATCATCCGAAGCGGGAGCTGGTCCAGGTGTTCGGCAAATGGCTTCATGATGCATGTCATGTTGATTTCGACACGATCGTGCGACTTTCAACGTTCCATCGTGCCAATGACGCAACCCAAGCTTATCCGAGTTTCCCCAGAGGGCTGAAAACCCGGCAACGTGCACCCGGTCAGACGGCCTGGATGAACGACTCCAAGACAACACCAATTGCAAAGCACAACAGGGCGCCTTTTCGCGGAAAGGTTCGTTCAGCGGTCATGGTGCTGGCTCCGTTCAGATCCAGCAGTATGTTGCCAGGCCAGGGGTTAAGCGCTTGTCCGCTACTGCATCCGTTTTACGATCACTCCTTCACGCACCATGCGCGGTACAGCCTCCGAACAGAAAACCGACGCTACCGCTGGAACTTCACCCGTTCAGGGCGATGCAGGCCAAAGCCCTGGGCATAGTCCACGCCCAGGGAACGGGCTGCCTCGCACAGGTGCTCGGAACTTACACCTTCGGCCACGACCTTGAGGCCGCGCTGATGACCTATCTTTGCGATGGCGCTGATGATGGTGTGGCTGATCGGATCGGTATCCAGGTCAACAATGAAGCTGCGGTCGATCTTGATCAGGTCCAAGGGGAGATTCTTGAGGTAGCCGAAGGACGACATACCTGCACCGAAGTCATCGAGGGCAATGCTGCAACCGGCACACCGGAGTCGCTCGACGATGCTCGCCACCTTGAGCAGATTGCGGACGGCAACGGTTTCGGTGATCTCGAAGCAAAGCAGCTGCGGGGGTACACCGTGTTCTGCCAGGCAGCCCAGGATGAAGTCGGCCAGGCCTTCGTCCTCGATGCTGGCACCTGAAAGATTGATAGCGCAGCTGCCAAGTGCCTGCGTCGTGGGGTGGAGGTTGGCAAAGTTTGCCAGTGCTTTCCGGATCACCCAGCGGTCAATTGCAGGCATCAGGCCGTAGCGTTCGGCGGCGGGTAAAAATGCACCCGGCAACACGATACTGCCGTCCTCATCACGCAGGCGCAGAAGCAGCTCGATGTTGGTACCGGTGTCCTCGCCGGTGAGCGAGACGATCTGTTGGTAGTCAAGCAATAGACGGTCCTGTTCCATTGCCCAGCGCAGCCGATTGACCCATTCCATCTCACCATGGCGTCGGCTGGTCTCGTCGTCCTCACGATAGACGTGGACACGGTTGCGCCCGTTCTCCTTGGCCATGTAACAGGCCGTGTCTGCCCACGCCAGCAGGTCCTTCAGAGTAGGCAGCTGCTGGTCGATCACCACCATGCCGATGCTGCAGCTGACTGTGTAGCTGCGCTCCTGCCAGGCAAACAACAGCGTTTCGATGCTGCGGCGTAGCTGCTCAGCCAGCGCCAGCGCCCCGCTGTGGTTGGCATGGAAGGTCAGCAGACCGAACTCGTCCCCTCCCAAACGAGCCAGGACGTCGCCGCTGCGCAGCTGCTGGCGCATGATCAAGGCGAGCTGCTGAAGCAGTTGGTCGCCCGCCATGTGCCCGGACACGTCATTGATCAGCTTGAACTGATCAAGGTCGATGTACAGCAACGCCCACAAACCGTTGGTCGCTGTTGCGGAGCGTTCCTTCAGTACCTCTTCCACACGCCGTTCGAACTCACGGCGGTTGTAGAGACCAGTGAGTGCGTCGTGTGCGGCCTGGTAGCTCAGGCGATCAGTCAGCTCGCGCTGTTCGGAGTTATCGGTTGCCACCATCAACAGATGGGGCGTGCCATCCACGTCCACTTCGGCGATGGATGCATCAGCCCAGAAGCTGGTGCCATCTGCTGCTCGCAGCTCGGCCTCAAGCCGGTTCCAGCTGCTGCGGAGATATGCCGGATCCCGGGACCGGGCCTGCAGTTGTTGATCGAGAAACAAAGTAGACAACGGCTGGCCGTTAGGGTCGCCGAGACGTTTGCGCGCGGCCTGGTTGGCATAAACGATCTTCCAGTCTCGAGCGTCGGCCAGCAGCACAAGTGCCGGCAGTAGCTCATTCAGGGCGCGGAAGCGCAATTCGCTTTCGCGGTAGCGGGAACTCATCTGCGCACCCAGGGCCAGCGCTTTGCGGCGGGTTACGGCCAATGACCACAGCAAGGCCGATATCAGCAGGCTGATGATGCTCCCGGCGATGACGATGGTATCCAGCCGGCCGAGATCCAAAGGTTGGGGACGTGGCATCAATTCAAGGTGCCAGCGCCTGCCGCCAAAATCCAGTTGACGGTGCTGCGCAGGCTGCCCTGCGGTAGCTACAGTGCCAGACTCGTAGAAAGGCTGGGCCCGTGCATCCGTATCGCGAATGCTTACCCGGAAACCATCCAGAACGGGCGGTGACAGCGCGCTTTCTATCAGTGGCTGCAAGCGGATGCCGATGGCCAGTGCACCGATCTCCCGGGCTTGCCGCTCGCCAGGGGTTGTTGGCGTTGGACCTTTGGAATACACCGGTAGACGGAGCGTGACACCCAGCGGGCTTTGCCCTGGGGGCGTGTGTTGGCGCAGGGTAAAAGGCGCTGAAACGGTGACGGTGTCGGTGTCCCGGGCGCGCAGCAGGGCTGCCAGGTTGGCGGGTTGGGTGACCATGTCGAAACCCAGCAAGCTGGTATTTCCCTGGTAGGGCGACACAAGCTCATAGCGATAAGCCGCGTTGCCAGTCTGCGGCCGGTCTACATGCGCGCTTCGCGCAAAGGCCATGGACGTGTAGGCGTCGCTGCCATCGTAGAGACGCGCGTAGTACTGGCTGAAACCGGTCTGGTCCATCTGGTCATTGGCCAGGAACACAGTCTGCATCGCGCGCAGGATGGATGCCGCGCGTTCAAGTGGGACCTGCAACTGAGCGACGCTTGCATCAGCCAGGTTCCTGCGCGCCTCGGCCGCCTGAGAGTGCACATCCGACCATTCGCGGTACGCGATGATCGCCGTGCAGGTCAGGCCGAACAACAGGCCCGCCACCGCCCAGGCGAGCGGCGGCAGGCCGCTAGCGCGGGTTGGCAGCACTTGCTCGCCGTCTTCTATATCAGGCTGGATGAAGTTCACGTGCCGGTTCGGCTCCTGCGTAACTTTGTGTCATGAGGAACATGTAGCCCGCCGTGCACTGGCCGGCCATGGAAACAATCAAAACTACGCAGCAACTATAGTGACGCAACTTCCGCCTTTCGGGACCGAGTATGGGTATCGGCGTGGGACGGATGATCTTGATGGAGTGTCCCAGATCCGTTTGCGGGCGTGCAAAGGCTACCCGAAAGGGTGCTGCTCACAGTGCCCGTGATGTATTGGCTGTGCAAGGATTGGGGCAAACGGGCGTTGTCCCTGAGCTGGGCTCGCAACGGCAGGGTGCCGGCAGGGCCTTTTCAACCACAACTGGCAACGCTGGGCCAGACCCCGCCCAAGGGAGAGCAGTGGCCGCATGAAATCAAATGGGATGGTTATCGGATCCCGGGTTCCATTGCAGAAGGCAACGTACGTCTTTGGTCACGCGATCTTTGCATGCAATGAAATCAAAAGAAGCGCTGATAGAAATAGCGCAAGAACATCGAGAGCTTCGTGCGCTGGCGGGTACCGAAGCAATTGCATCGCCGAGCCAACAGTACTACCGCTCACCTTGAAACGAGCTGCTCCATCGGCCCACAGTTTTTGCTTCCGGGAACGTGCATCGAAAACAACGCTGCCGAGCTGCTTGATCGCATCACGCGCCACGCTGCGAGTTCGATCCTGCGATTCTTGGTCCCCTTGCAAACATCAAGAACTCAGCGCTTGAGCTGCGCACGCAAGCGCCGCAGCAGTCAGGCGGGCTATTGGTGTCAGGGCAACCGCGACTGCTCCTTGGCCGCGGCTTGACCCTTGAGCTTGAGGAGGGTTTCCTCGTACTGGAACCCCCAATCTCGCATGGCGCTGACTAGAGGAACCAGCGTTGAACCGAGTTCAGTGAGCGAATACTCCACCTTTGGTGGGACTTCCTGATACACGTGCCGATTGACCAAGCCCCACGACTCCAGCTCCCGCAACTGGAGGGTCAGCATGCGCTGGGTGATCTCTGGAATCATTCGGCGTAGCTCATTGAATCGGCGTGTGCCGCTCATCAAGTGAAAGATCAGCAATGTCTTCCACTTACCGCCAATGACATCGGCGGTGAACGTGACAGGACACGCGTAAGCCCCCTCCTGGGTGTGAGGAACGCCGGTCTTCATTGCAATTCTCCAATGCGCGTATCAGGGGCCCTGATCGCGTTTAAAGTATAAAAAAAGATACTACAGCACATTTATGTGCGTACTTACATCTGTGGGATGTACAAAATAGCATGCGCTCATTCCGTCCACTGACTGGTTTCCATCAATGAGCCTGTTGCTATCCCCCTTTGAATTGAAAGGGCTGTTCCTGAAAAATCGTGTGGTCATGTCCCCGATGTGCATGCACTCCGCTGCCGAAGATGGCTTTGTTACTGACTGGCACCACGTCCATTACGGCGCCCGCGCGCTCGGCCAAGTAGCCTTGATCTTCCCGGAAACCCTCGCCGTCCTTGAGGATGGCCGTATCGGCCCCGGTGACCTCGGTATCTGGAGTGATGCGCATGTCTCCGGCCTGAAGCGACTGGTCGACGGGCTGCACGCTTTTGGAGCAAAGGTTGGTGCCCAGATCGGTCACGCCGGTCGTTCGTCGGCACTCCCGGGCGTTGAGTTGATTGCGCCTTCGGCCATCCCGTTCCTGGATGACGGCCCGGTGCCGCGAGCAATGACCAAGGGCGACATCTCCGAGATGGTTGCGTCTTTCGGTCGTGCCGCTCAGCGTGTGAGCGATGCCGGTTTCGATGTCCTGGAGATTCACGGTGCCCATGGTTACCTGCTGAGCGAGTTCCTGTCTCCGCTGGCCAACACCCGGACCGATGAGTACGGCAATGGTGCAGAAGGCCGCTACCGTGTGCTGCGCGAGATCATTGATGAAGTGAAGAAGGTCTGGGGTGACCGTCCTCTCTTCGTTCGCGTCTCCACCAATGATTATGCCGATGGTGGAAATGTCCCGGAGTCCTTCATTCCCTATGCCACCTGGATGAAGGAGCAGGGCGTGGATCTGGTTGACTGCAGCTCAGGTGGCATCAAGATGGTGCGGGTGAAAAGCTACCCGGGCTACCAAGTGCCTGCAGCTGAGCTGATTCGTAAAACCGTTGGTATTGCCACAAGCGCGCTGGGCATGATCAAAAGCGCGCAGCACGCAGAAGAGATCCTGCAGAACGGCAGCGCAGATCTGGTCTTCGTTGGCCGCCAGCTGCTTCGCGAGCCTTTCTGGGTGCGCGGTGCTGCAGATGCGCTTGAAGAGCACATCCCGACGCCGGTGCAGTACACCCGCTATGGCTCGGTCTGGCTTGATACCGTTGCCGATGCCTGATCAGCGGTCATGGGTAGGTGCCACTGGAGCCGTCCATGGCGATGCGCTGAGTGCGGGTCGCCTGGACGATGAGGTGGTGCCTACCCAAAGTGGGTCGATGCGAAGTCCAGAAAGCTCCGTAGCTTGGGAGTCATTCGTCTATCTGGCGCAAAGAGCATATGGAAGGGCCTGGAGGGCGCCTGGTAACGGTTGAGCACTGTTACCAGACGTCCTGCCTTGATGTCCTCTGCTACCAGGGCACTTGGTTGCAGGAGGATTCCATGACCGGCGACCGCAGCGGCCCTGAGCGCCTCGCCACTGTCGCTTGTGAAGCGCCCAACAATTGGCACTGACGTGACCTGTCCGTCGGGGCCCTCGAAAACCCATTCCGTTCGCATCGATGTATGGGCGAAGACCAGGCACTCATGTTGATGCAAATCTTGCGGTGCATCCAACGGTGGGCTGGCCTGCATATAACTGGGCGAGGCGCATAGCAGTACCTTGAGAGGTGCCAAGGCGCGAGCTCGAAGTCCGCTGTCAGGCAATGAGCCAGTGCGGAACACCACATCAAAGCCTTCCTCAAGAAGATCTACCGTACGGTTGCTCAAGCTGAGATCTACCGCTACCTCAGGATGATCACGCAGGTAGTCGCGGAGTAGCGGTGCCAGTGCGTGACTACCGAATGTGATGGGTGCACTTACACGCAGCTTGCCACGAGGAATCGCGCGCGACTCGGCAATCAAAGCTTCTGCGGCTTCCATCTCAGCCAGGATGTTCTTCGCTCGCTCGTAAAATAGTTGCCCGTTCTCCGTCAGGCTCTGGCGTCGAGTAGTGCGATTCAGCAACTTGATTCCCAGACTGGCTTCCAGCGCTTGGACGTGTTTGCCAGCTAGCTGGGGGGAAATGTCCAGCTCCGCCGCGGCAGCCGAGAAGGAGCCCAATTCCACTGCCCGGGCGAAGACATGCATCGCATGAAGACGATCCATTTGAAATGCCTCGTTTCCAGTGATGATCAGTTTTGAGAATTTATCCCTTTTCGTTGCAAATGTAGAGTGCCCTCACTCAGCCGATGTCGGCTGCATCCACTCTACGAATAGGACGGAATCGCCATGAAAACCCTGATGAAAAGTGCTCTCCTGACTGCTGCGCTGAGCAGCGGCGCCGCAGACGCGGGTACCGGCCAGGTTGCGGAGAAGCCCACCGTCGTTCTGGTCCACGGCGCATTTGCAGACGGCCATGCCTGGGACCGGGTGATCCCCCTGCTGCAAGCAAAGGGGCTGAACGTGGTCGCAGTTCAGAACCCGCTCACCTCGCTGCAGGACGATGTCGCCAAGACCAAGCGGGCGATCGAGGCACAGCGCGGGCCAGTGGTCCTGGTTGGCCACTCCTACGGCGGCGCGGTGATCACCGACGCAGGTGAAGATGAGCGCGTGAAGGCTTTGGTCTACGTTGCCGCCTTCGCTCCATCCAGGGGCCAGTCGGTGAGCGATGTGTCCAAGGGCTATCCGACACCTTCTGGCTTCAGTCATCTCAACGCGGATCAGGATGGTTTCCTGACCCTGACCCTCGAAGGCGTTGAGCATCATCTGGCTCAGGATCTGCCGTTGGCGGATGCCAAGTTGCTGACCGCTACTCAGAACCCAACCAACGGCGCCAACTTTGCCGATCAGGTCAGCGCGGCAGCATGGACCAGCCGTCCGACCTGGTATGTGGTCAGTGAACAGGACCACATGCTGGACACCGGCCTTCAGAAGGACTTGGCAAAAAAACTGGGTGCAACCACCATCACCTTGGATACCAGCCACGTACCCCAGTTGTCACAGCCGCAGAAGGTCGCGGACGTGATTCTTGCTGCGGTGGAGCAGGTCTCAAAGTAATGCTGGCATGGAGGTGCGCTCTGTCTTGGCGTGCCTCGGTCAATCCAGCAATCGCTTTCCTGCTCTGGTGGCTTACTCGAGGTTTTCCTGCCGGTGCGGTAGTGCAGCATCCTGCTGCAGCTGATCGCTATCATTGACTACTTCGTTAGTAGTACGAGCAGGACGTCGTGAAGAGCGCATTGGTGATATTGCTGGGATTGGGGGCGGTGATGGCGGCGGCTGCGCAACTCAACGGCCCGCAACGGTTGCGGGCTGCCCGCCAGGAAACGTTTGAGCGGCTGCGGTTTCCCTCGCGCGATGGTGCTGCCTTCACCGGTGCCGAGGTGCGGGTGGTGAAACAGCTGCAAGGACGGTTCGATGGCATGCAGCAACCGGGTCCGCGCTGGATGGCACAGGCCTCAGACGATGCATTCTGGTACTGCGTAGGGCCGGGGCCAAGTTGGTATCTGGCGATTCCGATCTCAAGACGTAATGGCTTCCAATGGGATGTGGACTGGGTGGTACGCCCTTTGGACGAGGGCCGCATGCGTGCCGCGCTGAACGGCGACGCCGAAGCTTTGCGATTGGCCTTTGGCGAGCAGGCCACACGGGGATGAGCGGAAACCAAGCACAACGCGTGCGCAGAGCGCCAACGCTGAGAAGGGCAGGGAGCTCAATGGCGGCCCGGCCCTTCAATGTCAGTCAGTCCTCCGACTTGCGGAGCTGGGCAATGGCTGGAGGCACCTGACCCAGCCACCAGCGTGGATCGGCGCTTCCATCGCTGACGGTGCCGTCCCGCTGCACGTAGTGACGTACATCGCGACCGGCTTCACTCAACTCACCTGCCAGTACGCGCTCCAGCCATTCCGCGCCATAGCGGAAGATCTCCGCAGCAACACCGCCCAAAGGATGGAACTCGTTTTCGTACACGCGCAGCTCCTTCGGTGCGCGGATGCGTTCGAAATTGGCGATCGCATCAGCCAGCGGAGTCAGTTCGTCGAATTCGCCGATACCCACCAGGACCGGGCAGTGGATCCCGGCGACCTGGTTGGCCAGCGGCATGCGTTCGGCCAGTTCGCGGTCGAACGTGGCCGCGTCGATATGGCCGGACATATACATGTAGTTGGTCTTGAAGGTGGGCTGGGCCCGCTCGAAGATCGTGGCGAAATCGCCCGTAACACCCTCGAAGCTGGCCAATGCCTTCAGGCGTGGTTCGCAGGCGGCGGCGCGATGACCCCAGTAGCCGCTCATGCTGATTCCAAACATCGCGATACGGTCTGCGTCCACTTCCGGCAGCGAGGCCAGGTAGTCGATGTAGGCGCTGATGGCACGCTCATAGTTGTCCAGCGTCACCACCAGGCCATTGGCGCGGGTCTCACCTTGGCCCGGGCCTTCGATGGACAGCGCGACCACGCCACGGGAGGTGTAGTAGCGATCGGCAGCGTAGATGTAGTCCTCCTTGATCATGTCCATCCCCGGGCCGAGGATGACTGCAGCCGCGCCTTGTACCGGGCCAACGGGCAGGTGCAGTAGGGCGTACAGCGTCTTGCCCTCGAACGGAATCTCGACACGGCGCACGCGGCCTTGGCGAAGTGCGCCGATGCGGGCCACGGCATGGTTGGCATGTGCGCGAAAGGCGTGCTTGCGCGGATCTGCCGCATCGAAAATGGAGTACTGCGCGCGACCCCACATGACGGCAGCGCGCACGTACAGGTCAGCCGCCGTCTGTGCGTGCCCATCACGGTCGTAATGCGCTGCCTTGCGCTCAATCTCGCCGGCCACTGTGGCCCAGGCCTTGGGCAGCATGGCGCCGCTCTTCACGAGAGAGAACACCCGGTCGAAGTCCGCGGGGTCGTGGCCCAGCTGGACGAGGGTTGCCTTTGCTTCGGGATGGAGGGCGTCGAACCCACCTTGGGCCAGGGCGATATCCAGCACCCAGCTTTGTGCTTCGGAACGTGAACTCATTGCGGTGTCTCCAGGAAAGGGGGGAAGCGCGATGGCAATTCGCTAAGTACTAAACTAAATTCCGTGCGCTATCCTGTCAAACCCTGCCCAGTCCCCGGTCCGTCATGGTTCATGGTGTCCCACCAGCTGAAAGCTCGGCATTCGCCGCCCTGGCCCGTGCGGCGTATCAGCTCAGCGCGGCCGACGCGCGCCTGCGCGGTCGTGCTACGCGAGAGGCCGGTGCGCTGTCGATGACTCACGCCCGGGTTCTGAAGCTGCTGGACGAGCGCGGGCCCCTGTCGGTGACAGCGTTGGCGGAGGGCACTGAAACCTCCACCGCGGCCGTGACCCAGCTGTTGAAGGGGCTGGTAGCGGCCGGATACGTGGACAAGCAGGAGGCGGCCGAAGACCGGCGCAAGGTGCGGGTGAAGCTGACGCCGGCCGGTCGAGCGCGGCACCGGCAGCGCGAAGCGAACATCCAGCAGTGGATGCAGCAGGCGCTGGCGCAGTACTCCGACGCCGATCTGTCGGCGGCCACGCAGATACTGGGCCAGTTGGGCGCACTCTACGACGCGCTGTAGGCGGCTCGCCGGGCTTTACAACATCGCGTCCATATTTATAATCAACCGGATGGTTAAATATGGAGCCCGTCAATGGGTCGCCGCAAAAGCATTGATCCGCAGCACGTCCTGGATGCCGCCGAGCGCGTGGTCGCCCAGGTGGGGGCGGCGCGGCTGACCTTGGATGCGGTGGCCGCCGAAGCCGGGGTCAGCAAGGCCTCGGTGGTCTATGACTTCCAGTCCAAGGCCGGACTCATCCAGGCGGTGGTTGAACGTGCGGTCGCCCGCGACAACGCCTTCAACCGTGAGGCGGCCAAGGGCTTCGAGCAGGATGCGGTGCTGCGTGGGCGACTTGCTGCGGCCGAGCAACCCTTTCCCGAAGCATTCCAGCCGGTGGCCCTGGCGCTGTGCGCGGCCATGGCGCAGGACCCGCAGCTGCGCGCGCCCATCCAGCAGAACCAGGCGCAGATCCTGGCCGAGATCCAGCAGCAGGCCACGCACCCACGCAGCGCGTTGCTGGCCTACCTCGCGCTGGAAGGCATGAAGCTGCTGGAGTCGCTGGACTACGTGCAGTGGCCGTCCGCGCAGCGGCAGCAGCTGCTGCAGGACATTGGCGCGTTGATCGACACGCCGCCGCGCTGAATCCGTTCTCTCCCCCGAGGTAACCCTGATGAGTTCTTCCACCCTCTTCCTGACCGGAGGAAGCGGCTACGTGGGCCGCAATCTGATTCGCCGCCTGTGTGCAGACGGCCACCACGTACGTGCGCTGGTGCGCAGCCCCAACGCCGCGGCAGTTGTAGAGGCGCTGGGCGCCCAACCAGTACAGGGTGATCTGCTCGACCCGGGCATCGCTGCGGCGATGCAAGGCTGCACTGCGCTGATCCACGCAGCCGCCGACACCGACCACCGCAATGCCTCGCCCAGCCAGTGGCAGACCAATGTGGAGGGCACACGCAACGTGCTGACCGCTGCCCGTGCTGCGGGTGTGCCGGTGGCGGTCGTGCTGAGCAGCGAATCGGCGCTGACCCGCGGTGCGCCCCTGCATCAGGCGCGCGAAGACCATCCGTACCCGGCGCGCGCCGCCGGCGTCTATGGCGCCAGCAAGGCCGAAGCGGAACGGCTGGCGCTGGCGCTGTCCACGCCACAGTTCGCGGTGAAGGTGCTGCGGCCGCGCTTCGTCTGGGGCCGCGACAACACCACCGCGATGCCGTACCTGCTGCAGGCCGTACGCAGTGGGCGTTTCGCGTGGATTGATGGCGGGCACTACCTCACCTCCGCTACGCACGTGGACAACCTGGCCGAAGCGGTCAGCTGCGCTCTGACCCGTGGCGCCGGCGCGCGCATCTACCACGTCTGCGATGGCGCACCGGTGCCATTCCGGCGTCTGATTGGTGCCCAGCTGCAAGCCCATGGTGTACAAGCCCCAGACAAACAGGTTCCGCGTGCGTTGCTGCGCGTGTTCATTGGATTGGACGACCTGTTCCGCAGGCTGCGGCTGCCACTGCGCGCACCGATGACTCGGCAGGAATTTGCTTCTTCTGCGGTGGAAGTGACATTGGACGACAGCCGTGCTCGCAGCGAACTGGGCTATCGGCCGGTGGTCACGCTGGAAGCCGGGATCGCGCTGCTGAAGTGCCAGGTGGCCGATCAAGTGTGATGCTCAACGATCGGTAGGGGGTAAAGCCTCGCGCGGTGTGTGACCGAACAGCCGGCTGAACTCACGGCTGAACTGAGAGGGGCTCTCGTAACCCACGGCGAACGCGGTGGCGGAGATGCTGGTGCCGCCCCGCTGCAGCAGGCGGCGTGCCTCGATCAGACGCAGTTGCTTCTGGTACTGCAGCGGTGACAGACCCGTTGCAGCACGGAAATGCCGGTAGAACAGCGCGCTGCCCATGCCTGCACGGCTGGCCAGCGCCGCCGCATCGAGTGGCTGCCTGAAGCCACGTTGCAGTTGACGAATGGCGCTCGCCATACGGCGTGCCAAAGGCGGTGGCTGGGCCATCGCCAGCAGCGCGGGCCCCGCTTCACCCTGCAACAGACGAAACAGCAGCTCATGCTGCAGGGCAGGCCACAGCAGCCGCTGGGCGTCGGGCGTGTCGAGGGCCAGCTCCAATAGACGCTGCAAACAGTTCAGTACCGCCAAATCCAGCGCTATCACACTGAACGGCGCAGGATCTGGGGTCTCGCCTTCAGGTGGGTTGCCCAACTGACCAAGTAACTGCCGCAGGGTGACCGTATCCAACTCCAGCACCAGCCCCAGGAAAGGCGTGTGGTGGTCGCCGCGAGAAACCATCCCGCGAGCGGGAATCGGCTGGCGGGTAAGCAGCGCATAGCCAGCGCGATATTCCAGCACCGCGTCGTCCACCCATACCTGCTTGGCTCCCTGCAGCACCGCTCCCAGCGCAGGACGGTACAGTGCCGGGGCCGGAACACGCCTCGACCCTGTACGCGCCAGCCAGGCACCGGGCAGGAGTTCCAGTAGCGGCGACTCGTCCATGCTTCGTGAGCGCAGTACGTCTTGCGCTTGCAGTGCCAATGCACGCAGTGTGGCCAGGTGATTTTCGGTAGCAAGGGAATCGGGCAAGGATCGTACGCAATTGGGCAAGTGCATGCTGCACCGTGGGCGCAGCATGTCACGCTCCAGTTCACGACACAAAGCCACCATGAAAAACTCGAACACGCCGCGCACGATCGCACTGGTTACCGGCGGCAGCCGCGGCATTGGCCGCAGTATTGCCCTGCACTTGGCCAAGCAGGGCAACGACGTGCTGATTACCTACCAGCATCAGCAGGTTCAGGCTGCTGAGACCCTGCGCCAGATCGAAGCCCATGGCGTGCGCGCCGCGATGTTGCCGTTGGATCTGAATGCCAGTGAATCGCTGGAGGCCTTCGTAGCGTCTGTGCAGGCGCAGCTGCAACGCTGGGATGCATCGCAGCTCCACCAGTTGGTGAACAATGCAGGACTGCATGCACCATCAGCTTTCGGTGACATTCGCGGCGATGACATTGATCTGTTGTACCGCGTGCACTTCAAGGCACCACTGCTATTGACTCAGTTGCTGGCGCAGCAACTGGCCGATGGCGGCGCCATCGTCAACATCTCCACCAGCCTGACCCGACATGCAGCTGCAGGCAGCCTGGCGTATGCGGCGATGAAGAGCGCGCTGGAAACCGCGACGCGCTATCTCGCGCTGGAGCTGGGGCCGCGGGGCATCTCAGTGAACTCAGTAGCTCCTGGCGCTACAGAGACCGACTTCTTCGGTGGTGCCGTGCGTGACAATGCCGCCGTGAACCACTATGTGGCGCAGCACACGGCGATGGGGCGAACCGGTCGTTCCGACGACATTGGCATGGCAGTGGCAAATCTTCTGTCGCAAGGCAGTCGCTGGATCACCGGCCAGCGTATCGAGGCTTCCGGGGGAATGCTTCTGTAGGTAGAGGAGATGACCTGACGACGTCCGCTACCAACCCAAAGCAGACATTTGCACGCCTGTTGGCTGAGGTCTGGATCGGCCTTGTCGACTGCAGCTCGATCCCGTTGCGTGTCAGCTTGTTCGCCGGAACAGCTCACCCTAAGATCGAGCCGCGTCAACCTTACGCGCCATCATCTTGTGGCCTGTGGGTAAGGCGCATAACCGGACCCACGGGTCCGTCTAATCAATAGTTAGGCCCCGGATCAAACATGGTCGCGAATCTAAGCCCCAGCACTGCAATAGGCTTTGTTTCAGCATGGCTAGCCGCGAACTACGAGCAACTTTCCCTAAAGCAGCTCAAGTTTGAGGTCACTGATGCTCACGCCAAGACCCTCTCGGCCTGGTATGAGACTCCCGAGTACCTCGTGGACATTGCAGTCTGGGATCATGCCTTCTGTCTTGACATACTAGTTCTTGATCAGTCGTCTCAGCAGCTCGTGTTCTCAGAGGCTGGCTCTTGCGGGGACATAGTCGGTCTTTCTACGCGGCTAAACTCATTCACAAGCTGGCTTACGGCACATACGGCCGGTGCGTAACAATTCACTCAAGCCGACGCCGTGTCGCGGTTCGGCCTAGCTCGGGCGTTAGGCTCCTAATGAGAGGTCATCGCTTCCTGGTAGTTGGACTCATCGCGTTGGCAGGCTGCGAGCCGGTTTACGGGACGCACGAGTCCCGTCTAAAGACGGAACACTTGGACAGGAGCGTTGTCCCGTCTTTTGCTCGCGACCAGTCTGGCGTCGCTTTCTCGGGAAGAGCGTATGGCACCCTGTTCGGCGAACCATCTATGGATTGTGTTGAATGGAAGGGCACATTCGTCGCCGGCTACCCCGAGGGCGAGTTCCTTGTTTACAGTCATTGCAGCAGCACGCCACTCAAGGTCTTGTTTAAGCGTGGCGCCCGCGTTGCGGCGCCTAACTGAACGCCATCATGGTTCTTCAAGACCGAGCGGTTGTACTCAGCGATGGGGGTTTCCTTTTCAATCATTCAAGCCAATGCCGCTACGCGGCGCAGCTTGATTCCGGGGTTGGTTCGCTATGAGCAAGATGTCCACACTAGCAGGTGTAGCTCACAACCTTGCGCATCATGCTGGCAGTGGTCTTAGCTGCATTTCTCCCCACTTAGCCCAGGCACTTCGTTCCGCAGGTGCAGACACGACAGAAATTGATCTATTGGCCCAGGCGCCGTACCCACCGAACGCCGGTGAGCTTGAGCCTCTCCGCTTGGCACTAACGACCCTTCAGCTCACTGCTACAGCGCTACTAGAAAAACACGGGTTCTCTGGCAATGATGTGACGTCGCTGTTCCTGTACGCGACTCCTTCCCCTTGGGACAAGACAGGCTATTCTTTGCACACCAGAGCAGTTATCACTTCGAGCAAAGGTCGGGTATACGACTCCGGCTGGCTGCAGTGATTAGCATGCGGCCCCAGGGTTCATTCAAGCCGAACTCGCCGCGCGAGTCGGCTTGATTCCGGAGTCGCGACCGCCTGCTCCTGGCCGTTAGCGGACCCCTGTGTGTTGGAGAACAAACGCTACTCGTTCCTCGACCGACACTTGAGGAACAATCCGCATGCCATAGCCTCTGTCGGTATAAGCAGCGACGGTGGGCTCGAAAGATCGCGATGCCCTTGCGAAGTCGGCCGTCCGCCAGCGGTCCTGAACGTAAATTTCCGGCCACGGCTGCACGACGAACACGGTATCCGCGTATCGGCGTTGATCCAGCCAAGCCTCGAACTCCGGCTTGATCTCAAGGTTGAGAAGGCGCATGTGCTCCAGACACTCTGGAAGCGCCCGGTCGAAGAACACGGGCGGGGTCAGCAGCTGGGCGGCATCGTAGGCCCGAATGCTTCGCTCGAGCACTTCCTCCATGAATGCCTGCAGGTTCGCTTTCGACAAGGGGGAAGCGCTGCGCTGCTCCTGTTCCTGCAGGACAGAGAGAGCGCTCTCGGGCATCACTGAGTAGCCGAGCTCGCCCAGCGCACCTACCAGGGTCGACTTCCCGCCCCCTGAAGCGCCTGTAATCACATGGAAGTTCCTGCCAGTCAATGCGAGCTATCCGCGCGACGTAGTGCGCGCATTCTATACGTTGCTGGATGCCCGCTTCTGGCCTCGAGCGGACATCGCCTTGGAGCTTCAAAGGTGCACCTACCGAAGGGCGGAATCAAACAGCGAACTGGCCTGCTGGATAGCTGCCTGATGCGTAGCCTGCTTGTCGGCCTTTACCTCGCACAGCTTTCCTACCCGCTCACGGCCCAGTTCCGTGCAGTCGGCAAGGAAGTCGTAGTGACCTACCAAAGGGATTACCTGAAGTCGCGTTTTGTCATTCACCTCGGCAATGACCTTGCTGTTGCTGGCAGGCGAGGCAATCGCGTCGGACTCGCCCACAACCACCGACAGCGGAGCCTCCAACTGTGCGAGCTCACCCGGTTCGAATGCCTGCACAATCGCCGGTGCGATCAGGAACACAGCGCGAACGTTGGGAATGCGGCGATCCTCCGCCGACCTGGCTACCCAAGGTGCCAGCTCCGGCGTAGCGGCCGCCGCCATCCGCCGCTCAAGGGTCATCTCCGGATTCTCGGCCTGGGGCATGCATACCCCGTCCTTCGGCGATGCCTTGCAGAAGGCGGCCAACCGGGACATGTCCGGCCGCGCGCCGGCAGCCACCAATGCGGTGAACCCACCTGCCGAATATCCCACCAGCCCCAGCCGGCCCGCATCCACATGCGGAGCCAGCACCGGGTCGGCCTGCACTGCAGCCAATACCACAGCGAGATCATCGGCCCGGTTCCACACCAGAATACTTCCGGCTTCAGTCATCGCGTCCACACCGTTGTTGCCGGGATGGTCTACCGCGACCACTACATACCCTGATTGCGCCAGGGCGGTGCCGAACCAGCCCATCATGCGGGCACTGCCGCCGTTGCCGTGTGACAGCAGCAGTACGGGCCAGCGGCCCGGCGCAACGGGGGCATCGACGGCAGAAGCCCCCGCCACGAACAGCGGTGCACCCGGCGGTCCGATCTCCAGCGGCTGCTGTTGTACACCTGGCTGCGCCGGATACCACACGGTGTACCGCACTTGGTCGCTGTGCCCGGCATCGCGGATTGCTGCGCTGGATGTGTGGGCCACGCCATGAGTTTCGCCAACAGCGGGGGAGGGTGCAGCCGCCCATGACAGCGGCGCGACCAGGCAGGTCAGCAGGAAGAATGTGTAGGGCACTACTCGCACGAATGGGTCTCCTTGGATCAACTCAGGTTGGACAGCGGCAGCCAGATCTCCACGCCGCCGTTCCCGGTGCGGTCGTCGAAGCGGGCGTCATAGCGTTCATAGTCAGGGGCGTCGGCGAGGCTCAGGCCAGAGCGGGGCAGGTAGTCGTTCAACAGCCAGTACCAAGTGGAGCGGATGGTCGAGATGTGGCCGGCATGCCACGCCACCAGATAGTCACCGGCCGGAATGGAAACGGCATGCCACGGCGAAGGCAAGGCAGCGCTCGCACCAATCTCAATGCCGGCGATGTAGTCGAAGGCACCCTCGCCATCGCGGTTGCAGCAGACCCCGAAGGCAATGTCCTTGCCGAGCTCCCGGGTCAGCGCCAACTGCTGCCATTGCGAAGGAATGGACGCCACCGTAGCGGCGGTGTGGCGGGCGCGGATGCCCGCCACACGCAGCGGGCCCTGCCGGCGACGTACCGGCTCCACCTCGCAGGGCAGGGGTGGGGCGTCGAGCTTGATGGCCTCCAATAGCGCGAGGCCGTGCAGACCGTTCCGGCGAACCTGTTCGGGGGGTAGCTTGAACTGCTCGGTGAACGCGTTGGTAAACGCGGCATGCGAGGCGTAGCCTGCGGCCAGGGCGACATCCAGGATGGGCTCGCTGCCAGCAGCCAGGGTCCGTGCCGCCTCGGTCAGTCGACGCGCACGAAGATAGCGCGCCATCGAGGTCCCGGTACTGACCTGGAACAGGCGTGAGAGGTGGAACGGCGAGAGTTCGACCGCCTCGGCGATCTGGGCCAGCGAGGGGTTCTCGGCAAAGTGGCTTTCGATGTACCACAAGGCCTTGCGTGCCGCACCCATGATGCCTGTTCCGTACCAGTGACTGGGTGGGAGCGTAACGCAGCGAGGGGTAGGGTGTTTGCGGGATCTTGCTGTTGCTGCGCGGTGTGGGTGAGCTGAGCGAATCGAGGTCAGTGGGCCGCTGTGCCATCCTTTGGTTTTCGGCGGCGACGCCAGGACATTGGTTGGTGCAACTCAATCAATGCCAGCGGCGTCTGTACAAGTGATAAGGAAGATTTATCGGGGGTAGGGTGGATGTTCGTTTTGGGCCGTCAACGAACAGGAAATCTCCAAACTAAAATGGCATTAAATTACGGGGAGTCGACAGTGTGCTTGACACTGTGCCAGACCCCGCAAGAGGAATACACCGCGGGTGGGCGCCGGCGGAAGCCCTTTGTCAGACCGCGTGCGAGATTCTCGGTGTGCCGTTTTCGTTGCCGCCGTAGCTTGACTACCCAATGACCGAGCTGCTTGACCGGCTCGTGACGAAGAGTGCCACCAAGCCAAAAGCCAACCTCTGACGGCCGCCACGGTCATCGACCACTAGAATGCCTGTCGATGTCCGCCGGCAGCCGCCGGGGATGTGAAGCATCCGTGTCGCAGCAACTGAGACGCCAAGCCCGCAGCTTCGGAGCAAATGCCCGGCGTCGCGGAGCCGCAGTGGCCCTCGGTTGGGTGTCATACTGGCCCGGTGACTCGCCTTGACCCCGCATGCCCGATACTGGGATGCGCACCGAGTTTTCCCAGGATGACGATTCTCAAAGAACAACACGAAACCTTTGCCCGGTTCTTTACGGCACCTACCCGAGACGCGCTGCGAGAGCTGCTTCGCCACAACATCGGTGAAACCGACTACTTGGACTTCAAAGCCGATTGGCCGGCGCTACCTAAGCTCGCCCGCCATATCCTGGCCTTGGCGAATTCTGGCGGCGGCGCGCTCGTCGTGGGTGTGTCGCAACATGCAGATGGCAGCCTCGCTCCGATCGGCTTGCCGAGCATCAAGGACAAGGCACAGCTGATCCCGCCGCTCAGCGGCTATCTGCCCAAGCCGCTGGAGTACCAAATTCTTGACTTTGCCTTCGGCGCGGCCGAATACGAAGCGCTGGTGGGCAAGTCGTTCCAGGTTTTACTGGTGGAAGACAATCCTAAACTCCTGCCGTTCCTCGCTCTAAGAGAAGGGGAGGGCCTGCGGACAAGCGTGGTCTACGTGCGCGATGGCACGACGTCCACCGAAGCCGGCCACTTGCAGCTGCAGGCGGTGCTCAACCGGCGCATCGAATCGGGCTATTCCAGCCAGCCTAGCTTAGACCTCGACAAGCATCTGGCCCAGTTGCGTGTCCTAGATGAGCGTCGGGAAGCGAATGACAGCTGGATGAGCCAGTTCAGTCGCGACGAGCAAAGCCGCTTCGACGATACTCAGTCGGACGACCACAAAGAATTCATCGAAGACGCCTACCAAGCGAAGAAGCAGGCCATTTGGCGATTGCTGGACCTGTAGGGTGCGTTCAACGAAAAAGGGACCCTGTGTGGCAAAATCTCCAGTTCGCGTCGAAAGCGTTCGCGCCTCCTGCGACGGTCATGAGTTCCACGAAGCGTGGGTGGCTCGTAAGCTTGGGTTTGCTGCTTCCGCAAGATGGCTTTGTCGGCATCACGATCGAGGGCTTCTCCCCCAGCGACCGGTCTCCCAGGACGCAACCGAGATCGGCGACGCGGTGCTGTACTACGCATCCGCCGCGACGTTCCGGGATACGGACCGGGTCGTCGTGGTCCAGGTCAAGCATTCCAAGGCATCCGAGAACAAGCCGTTTCGGGCGGCCGATGCCAAGCACACAGTGGAGAAGTTTTCGCGCACCTATCGCACGCTCAAGCGCGAACACGGTGTTGGGGCCGGGGTGCAGGAGGGAGCAACTCACGTCGAGAGGCAGACGTTCGCCGAAGTGAGCTGCCTGCAGTGCGGTGATCACGCAGGAGGCCACGAAGCCGCTGGATACTCCCACGTCGCGGGAGCCCGGCGACGGCAGCCGCCCGTCTGCGCGAGCTGATCCCGAAGCACCCCGAGGCGTGCGTCTTCGCTGTGGTCGGGCAAGTCGGCGCGAAGCCGGGGCAGGGCAGCTCTCCCACGATCCGATTCGGCCAGGTCTACGCCCCTAAGTAGTGTGCGCCTCGCCCGGCTATGCCAGGCGGGAGAACACAAGGAGCCAAGAGCCCGAGAGGCCGGGCATGCGCCCAACTATCTAGAGAAGGAAGTTGCCCCTAGCTTCCTTCGCCTATCCATCTCAACATCGCCCTACGGAACTTCCGATTGGCCCGTCCCGGAAATGTTTCGAGCATGAACCCACTAAGCGGTCCAGCTAGCGGAGCCGGTACACGAGGCAGAGCGCGGGTGATCTCCTTCAGCAGCCATGATGAGCTTAGGGATTTCTTTCGATCTGCCCTAGAGCGCTCCTTGTTATGAGCGTACAGCGCAGCAAGGATTGGAAAAGTTGATTGGATCGTTGCTTCTCTGCACGATCCTAGAAGCGCTTTGAATGCAGCTTGTCTTTGGAAAGCTGGGAGCTCAAGAGCCGCGAACAGAACGCTCATCGGGATAGCCGTAAAGTGGCCGCCGAGCGACGCGAGCGTAGCGAGAGCCTTTGTCGAGGCCAGGAGAGAGTTTGGACGCAAGTCCGCAGAAACCGCGATCAACCGTTGAAGGCTTGCACGACTAGCTACTCCCGCTTCGGCGGCTAGATCGCGGACACCCTTTTCCTCCGAAAGGACAGTCCAGTCCCGCTCGCTTGCGAGAGCAAAAGAAGAGACAAGCCCGGCGTCAACAACATTCTCGTAGTGCCCCACTGCAGAAAGACACTCATCGCTCCCGCACTCAATTGTCTCACAACTGCCCACGAATCTAGCGACTTTCTTCCAGTATCTGACATGCTCCACGCGTTCCTTGGCTCCAACCTTCACAAACTGCAGCTTGCCGCCCGGTGCCACATGGGCCTGAGCCACGGCCTGCAAGCTCTCGCGCTCTTGATAATAGAACTGCCGAAGCGTGATTAGGGTCTGAGGTGTAATCACGGGTACACCAAAGCTTCGAACTATCTCCTCGCACTCACATTGGACGATAGTCATGATGGCGACGGAGTCGATGACGAATCTTTCTGCGCTTCGGATGATGCGATCGTCGTATTTCTGATCGCTTTCGGTGCCACTATGAACACTCGGTCGCCAGTCATTGACCTTCTGAATAAAGGTGCGCGCGGGCTTACTGAAGAGCGACGCCATTACGGTTGCAGGGAGGCCATGTTGATGCGCGATGCTGAGCATGCGATTCCTCTGCGCATCGTGCGCTGAGATCATCGCCTTCATCTGATTGAGCATATCAGTGGTGGAAAGCGCAGAAATCTCATCGGCCCCGCCTTCCGCTACTCCAACGCCTACCGCAACGTCCCGAGATGCCTTCATAAAGAGCTGTACGGTGTCTGCCACATCCACAACCGACACATCGAGTCCGGCGAGCGGGCCACTGGATGGAATGACGTGATCTCCCACGCTTAGCCCAATGAGCGAGGATGCCCAAGATCCTCTCGGATCGACCTGGACAACACCAGATACAGGGCTCGGCGTTGAGCCAATCCAAATTGTTCGCTGAGATCTATTCGGCGCCGAAAGTGTCACTAGTGTATTAATGCCCGCGTTTCGACTTGGCGAGCCCCGGAAGCGCCGCAGGCCGAGGCCTAGCAGAGCCATCGCGTTGGATGCATCAACTCGCCCCGGGGTAAGGCCTTCTGTGAGGAGATCCCGAAGCCTTGGATCTCTGAATACACTCAGAGCGAAGAACACTCGTCTGAACGCAGTTGCCGTTCTGGTCGGAGGTAACTCAACATTTCGCACACGTCGCGCGCCGCGGCGCAGACGCCCAGTGAGAATGGAGGCGCGCGCATAATTCTCCAGAACAGCTGGTGTAGAAACGGCGCGTTCTAGCACTGAGTCGATAAAATCCCAGAATTCCCCGTACCGTCCTCTTGAAGTAAGCACGTTCGCCCGAGCAACAATCGCGCTGATGTCGTTCGGATAGGCCGCAACCCATTCTTCAGTCACTGCGTCGGCACGATGGTGGCGCCATTGAGTTAGGAGGAGTGAGACTAGAAGGTCTGCAGTTGTTGGGTCGAGACGCCCATGGCGGCTCAACATCTGTTCGGCAACTGGGATGAAAGCAGCGGCCTCCGTATCATGCCCCCCGTCGCGAAGCATAGCTGCAACAAGAACCCTAGCTTCCACGGAAAGCTCATTTCGGTCAGCCATCTGACGAATGAGGCCTAACGCGTCCTCGCGTACGGGTGCCATAGCAGGGTCGTCAATGTACTCAAGAACCAAGGCTGCCGAGGGTACTGCCGGGGTGCCGCGGAGCAGTTCCATTAGGATCGCGGCAGCCTCACCGCTCAGGGGGCTTTGGTGTTGCGAGCGGAAAAGTTCAGCCTCCAATCCCTCGTCCTCAAACCCAAGCTCCTGCGCGCCTTGTAAGCTCGCATGAGCAAGGTCATGCTTTCCCGCTACCCTGTAGAGCACTGAAACTCTGAACAGCAGCTCAGCATCCTTAGGAACTGCCAGAAGCAGCTCTTCATTAAGTTCTTGCTGAGTCCTCAGTGCCATCGACGTGTAGCGCTGCCACATCTCTATGTTTGACAGGTCTTCCCGCAGTGCCGCCTCGGCATGCTTCATTGCACCAATTCCATCGCCGAGCAGTAATTCGGCCAGCGACAGGTTGTTCAGCAGAGCGGCACGAGCCTGCGGGTCCTCGATCTGGGCCAAGTCATTGTCATTCGCGATGGATGCTAGTGTCGATCTCCCGGCCTCAGCCAAGCTGATGTCATTAGGGTGCGTCACTCTGAGCGAGCCGAAGGGCGCGCGCGCGAACGCCAGGGCTATTTTCGCGGAAGCCAGCTTCACTTGACGGGGAACTGACCCGCCTGGGTCTTGTGCTTCGGCCTTCTCAAACCACTTGATCGCCTCTTCGTCTCGATCTTGGCTGCTTGCTAGGTCGCCCATTGCTTGCGCCACTTCGCGAGCATCGAGTAATGCGGCCGGAATGCTCTCAATTACATCTTCGTAGGGTCTATCGCCAACGATCATTACTACCGAAACAAAAAGTGACCAAACCTGCTTACGATCCTTGTCGCTCGTAGATGCTTTGGCACGCTCAATCCACTTTCTGGCCTTTGAGTGATCGCCGGCGCGGGCAGCAGCAAGCGCGCCAAACGCAAGTTGAGCAGCCGTGGGGGTCGCCAGCGCATCGACAAGCTGCACCGCCTCGTGGAAAGCAGCAGCGCCAACAAGGCAGCGGATCTTTGCGAGTGTATGCGCGACTTGGTCGCCGGCCTTTGGAGAGATTGCATCTAGTTGTTCAAGTGCCGTGTATGGCTTGAACCGTGCGAGCAGCTTGCCAATGCCAGCCAGCCAAGACGGATCGTCCGCTGAGGGCGAAACTGATAGTGATGCAGATGCCCCCAATGGTACAGGCCCCACCTGCTGCTCATAGGCGCGCAGCAGATGCTTTGGCGCGACACTAGCAAGGAGGAGGTGAGCCAAGTCGTGCTGGTCCAACAGTGCGACCAAATCAGGCCATGACCACACGTGCACGGCACCCTGCTTTCCATGCAGGGCCATTTGCCGAACCTCTTCCTGCAGATAGCCATCGCGATCAGCTCTAGTTGCAACAATGAACAGTGAAAGTGGGGGCTTTACGTCATGCGCGCTCTCAAGATCGTCTGCAATGATCTTTCCAGTCAGCTTCTTCTTCAGGTAGCGCTTGCATTGAACACCGATCCATCGACCGTCCTGACTCTGGACAATTACGTCGATCCCTTTCTGCTGCTGCCCTCGGCGGCCCACGAGCTGTGCCGGCAATGCTGGCTTATAAATTGCCTCAACCAGATTGAGAACCAGCTCCTCAAACTGCCCTTCGCTAGGTGTTGGGAACTGAAGATCGTTAGTTGTCAAACATGGCCTCCGCTTCGCTGTACGCGTCCATTCTGATGCATCGTCCGTGAGAAGCAGACGTGAGGCAAAAATTACTCTGCCGCCAGCTTATATGACAGCCCCCCTTTTTTTTGGGTTCATCGCGGATTAGCGTGGAGCCATTCCTGTCCACCGTTACCCTTGAAGCCTGATGTTCAGGACTCAAGGGTAGGTTCATGCTGGACCGGAAGACGATCGAGAAGCTGGGCGGCTAGGAAGGCTATCGCGTGGCCCTAGGACAACTGTCGGACCGTCAAGATCTACCTCAAACCCTCAACGTGTACGATGTACTGTGAGCAATGCTGCCGCCGGTGCCGCCAGGTTCATGAGACGACCGTGCGCCGGGTACGGGACCTGCCCCTGATGGCGCTTCAGGTGAGGCTGGTGGTGCCGCGCCGGCGGGTCTGGTGCGGCCAGTACGGCGGTCTGCGGCTGGAGAAGTTGAGCTGGCTGGGCCGCTACCAGTGGGTCACCGACCGGTTGGCCGAGGCGGTTAGCCAACTGCTTGAGTCCAGCAACATTCTGGCCGTGGCCCGTTTCTTCCAGTCCTGCACAAGGGCCATCGCTATGCCACCGTGGTGGTCGATCCGGTCCGTCGCCGGGTCCTGTGGGTCGGCAACGGCCGCTCCCGCGAGACGGCACAGTCATCCAGCAAGCGAGCAGCGGGGTTCACCGTGGCACCGCCGGTCTGGAAGTAGCCGATCACGCTCGACACCGACCTATGCTCGGTCAATTGCATGATCGCCGGCAGCGCCCCCCTTTGACGGCTGGCTTCGGCCATAAACCCCGAGCGCAGGCTGTGTCCCCCAAAATCCCCCTCCAGCCCAGCTAGGCGCGCCCGTCGCTGCACGATCTCGCCGACCGCAGCGGGGGACAGGGTAGGGCCGACGCGCTGCTTCCAGAGCCGCCGGAAGATGGCCCCCACGGTGATGCCTGCCGCCTCCAGCCAGCCCTGCAGGGCGAGAGCGGCCCGGTCCAGTACCGGCTTGTCCGGCGTCGAGTTGGCGGTAACGCCAGACTGCTGGGTCTTGCTGTGCTCAAGCCGGTAGATGTAGCCTGCCTCGCCGATCCGACGCAGGTCGCGCAGGTCAGCCGCGGCGATCTCGCTGCGCCGACGGCCCCCGCTGGCGAACCCATAGCAGAGTAGGGCGCGATCCCGAATCCCTTCCAGACTATCGTCGCAGGTGGCCAGCAGCGCCTCCAGCTCGGGCAGGGTGATGGCAGTCTTCTTGCGCGGCCGCTCGCCGCGCTTGACCGCAGCCCGCGCCGCGCGACTGAGCACGGTGCGGATCGCCGACTGCTCACAGGGATTGGCCGCTTGCTTGAGCCGGTGCGCCGTGGACAGCACCGCGACCCAATGCCGCAACTCCCAAACCAACTCGCCCTCGGTCGAGCGGCGCTGCACAGATTCCTGCCGCTATCGAGGCGGCTTTGCGTGGCAAACGTAAGTTTCCAGTTCGCAAGAAGGTGAAGGCAAACTAGTTCATCGCGCAACGTAGACGAATCGAGTTAAAAGCGCTTGCATTGATAATGCACCGACTTGGCTGCGTAGCGTTGACGGGTGCTCTAACTCCGCTGCATCAGCTAGGTGCTCACTTCCTAGAAATGTGACTGATTCGGCCGTTGCCAGAGCACCACGTTATCTGGGCAGCGTTGAGTCTGCAGTTCCTCGCGAATCAGGCAGCCTAATTTTTCGAAGTGCGGTGAAACGTAGGCTTCTGCTTGGCATCGGTATGGACCAACCACTTACGCCATCTTTACCCATGCACCAACTTCGCTGCGTAGCTTTGGTGGTGAGCCAACTTAAGCACAGGCCTTGGAAGGTTCACCACGTTGTCTGCAGTTCATTGAGAGCGTCCACGCTGAGTGCATGAAATGCTTCAAGTTAGCGCGGGAAATGCCCAAGTTCGCTGCGATCAACAGCCGGCCCAAATGACGCGGATGTCCGTTGCAGACGGAGCGTTTGCTTCACATCAAGCTGTAGGTGAGAAGTGATCCAGAGCCAGATTCATCGAAGCCGCCTTGTTACGTCATTTCGCATAATGTACATTATGTAAAATTCACAATGGCCATCAGAAGGCCTTGCGCAAAATCTGCTGCACTCATCTCGAGCCCAGCTCTCAGATTCAACCAATTCCAGCCGACGTCTTGCGTACTTTTCTGATCAGCGCCCTCAATGGTTCGGCCCTGTCTGTCCATCTGCCAAGAACCCTGGCTAGCGGCTTTGCCGCCAGTGCTTGGTCTGCGCACCGGGAAATCCATCCTGTATTGCTTCTGCCCGACGTTTCCAGCCTGGTCCAGCAGATTGGGCTCACGGCTTTTCTTATCGCTATCGGCCTGACGGGCCAAGATAGGCTTTGCAGAAATCGATGCATTTTGTGCTTCGTCACTTAAATGATTGATCACACCCTTCAACTGCGCCCAGGTGAGCCGGAGCAGCGAGGACTGACGGCTGCCGACTTCATCGAACCTGGAGTTGGCTCAGCCCGAGCGACCCGCAGCAGGATCTCCTTGAATTTAGTGATTAGTCACTTTATTTGGGTCCGGTACTGATCATCGATTACAGCAGAGGCGCCGCTGAACAGCACAGATCGCCATGATGTGACTCTGTAACGACGTAAACAGGGTTTTTCCGTCATGTCCGTGAAATATTGCTATTGAGACGCGTTCGCAATAGCATCGCTGCCGTGCTACTGCTGGCAGGCCGCCGCCGCCCTGCTCCTTATATCTGCGACTCCCGCCAAGGCCATCTCTTTGTTGCATCGTCTCCCGCGCGTGCGTTTCCCGCGTCATTCCGCCCTGTTCGTCTGCCTCACCGCCGCCTGCCTGAACGCGCAGGCACAAACGGCAGAACCCGTTCCCGCCGCACAAGCTGCCAAGGACGCAACCGAGCTCGACACCGTTCGGGTCAAGGGCGAGCGCCTGGGCTTGAACCTCAACCTGGACGCCAGCGCGGGCGCGCTGGGCACCAAGCGGCTGCTCGACACGCCGTTCTCGGTAACCGTGGTGGAGCAGGAAGATATCGAGAAGCGCGGCGCAACCACGCTGGGCGACATCTTCATCAATGACCCATCGGTTTACGCAGCCGAGCCTTCGGCAACGACTGCCTGGTGGGGCACCCAGATCCGAGGCATCGGCGTCAGCAACCACTATGTGGATGGGGTGCCGATGCTGATGGAATGGGGCGGCGAGTACCCGCTCGAAGCCGTCGAATCCGTGCAGGCACTGAAGGGACTCGGGGGCTTCATGTATGGCTTTGGTTCGCCCGGCGGCATCATCAGCTACCGGACCAAACGGCCTACCAGCACGCCGATGCTCTCCACCACAGTCGGCTGGCGCAACGACAGCGCCTGGTCTGCCCGCGTGGACGCCAGCACCCGCCTGAACGGGCCTGATTCGTTCGGTGTCCGCGTCAATCTGGCCAAGGACGGTGGCGACGCCTATAACGGCGCGGGCCTTGATCGCGAGTTGATTGCGATCGCAGTGGAGCAGCCGATCGGCGATTCGCTGGTGTGGCATGCCGAACTGCTGCGCGAGGACAACAAGCTCAAGTACGAGCCGATGTACTTCTACTGGGATAGCTACGAAGGCGATCGCCTGCCCCGCCCCACCTACGACTACGAGAACGTCCGCGTCCGCAACTCCTACTACCGTGCGAAGACCACCAATGCCACCACCGGCTTGCAGTGGCGTGTGAATGAGGATTGGAACGTGGACTTCACCGTTGGCGGCAGCCGGCGCGAGCACTACTCCAACAAGATGTTCGGCAACCTGCTCAATGAGGCAGGCGATTACGAGGGCAGCGTTTACAACTTCGGCGCCGATCTGCGCAGCAGCGTTGCCCAGGTACTGGTCACCGGCAGCGTTGAAACCGGTGCGATCCGCCATGAACTGGTGTTTGGCAGCGCGGTGCAGCGCAGTTGGGACCGCTGGAGCAATGAGTTTTACTGGAGCAACGACTTCTCGGGCAACCTCTACCAACGTCAGGATTTCATTTCCCACCATGTTCCGGATTTCAGTTTTGCGCCAGTGAGCTCGGATGAGCGGCAGAAGTCGGTGTTCGCCAGCGACACCCTGCACTTCGGCGAAAAATGGCAGGCAATACTTGGTGCACGCTATGTCGATTACGAACAACGCGACAAAGATGGCGACCCGACCGTGGACTCGCGCTACGCCACCTCGGCACTGACACCCACGCTTGCCTTGATCTACAAGCCGGTGGACGCGGTGTCGATCTACGGCAGCTACGTGGAGTCGCTGGAACCGGCGGGCCGCGTTGGCTTTGACAACGAGCCGCCGTATGCCAACGCCGGCCAGGTATTGGACGCCACAATCAGCAAGCAGTACGAGATCGGTGCCAAATACCAGAGCGGCAGGTTGGGCTTCACCACCGCCGCTTTCCGGGTAGAACGTAGCGCGCAGATCGACCAATGGCGTGATGGCCAGCTCTACCTGGTGCAGGACGGCCTCACCCTGTACCGCGGCTTTGAAGCCATCGCGAGCTACGGTGTAACCGACAGCCTGGATGTCGGCCTGGGAGCTTTGTGGCTGGACGCCAGCCTGGAAGATCTCTCGCCGGAGAACGCCGCATTGCGCGGCAATCGCCCAGCAGGCTCGGCGCCGCGTAGTTACGTCGGCAATTTCGAATACCGTCCTGCCCTGCTCAGCGGCTTCAGCCTGCACGGCACGGTCCGCTATTCCGGCGAGCAGTATTACGAAGACGCCAATCGCATCCTGATCCCGGGACGCACGATCACTGATGTTGGCTTCCAGTACCGCACCACGGTGGCAGGTCGCGACGCGACGCTGACCGCCAACCTCAACAATGTGTTCAATCGCAAATACTGGAACCTGGACATGCTCGGCGAGGCTCGCAACGCATCCCTGGATCTGCGCATCGATTGGTAAGCAAAAACGCCGATGCCCACGTCTCCGTGGGCATCGCGCTCTGCCGGACCTGATTTGAAGTGCCAGCCACAAAGGTTCTAGAGGCGGCTACCCGCCGATTAAAGTGACTCGACACTTTAATCGACAAACATCAAGGAGCGCCGGATCAGCCCAGCTGATCCAGCGCCTCGCGCAAAGCGGCGACCGCGCTGCTTTCTGTTTGAATCCAATCGTTGTCCAAGCCCTGCAACCTGGGGTTCTGGTAACGCATGGCGGACCGCTGCCGCCCTTTGGCCGAGGCATGTAGCTGCACGCAACCAGTCTTCAAGGCGATCTCGGCGATGTTTTGGGCGCTGAGTCCCGCCCCAGCCATCAAGGCCAGACGTGACCCAGCCTGCTCTGCCAAGCTGGTCAGCACGGCGCTGCCCTCGGCGGCACTGGCGTGGCCACCGGAGCTGAGGATGCGTTTGATACCCAGATCCGCGATCTGCTCCAGCGCTGTTGGCAAATCGCGGGCTGCGTCGAAGGCACGGTGGAACGTGATATCCATGGGCCCGGCTGCGCTGACCAGTTCACTACATAACGGCATGTCGATTTCAGCGTCTGCACTCAAAGCGCCAATCACCACGCCATCGCAGCCCAGCTGCCGGCAATGCGCGATGTCGCGCAGCATGAGTTCCGCTTCCAGTGCGCCGTAGTGAAAGTCGCCGAGGCGCGGACGTATCAACACGAACAACGGAATCTGCAGGTAATCCCGCGCCACCGCAATACTGCCGGACGAAGGCGTGGTGCCGCCTTGCTCCAGGTTCTCGAACAGTTCGATGCGATTCGCCCCGCCCTGTTGCGCGGCCACGGCCGACATCGCCGAATTGCAGGCGATCTCCAACAGATAGCGCGAGCTCATGCCTGCGTGCTCGTGTACACCGACGCGGACTCAAGCAGCGCGTCCTGCCTGCTGCTATCGCAGACCGCATAGACGAAGCCCTTGTGCAGCGCATACGCGCCGACCTCGCCACTGCGGTTCATCGCCAGGAAGCAGACCTGCAAGGTGCGGCTCGCTTCCGGGCGTTTGCGGACAACGCGCTGGATGGCCTCGCGGCAGGCTTCTGCCGGTGAGCGACCTTGTCGCATCAATTCAACCACCAGGAACGAAGCCGCATTGCGGATCATTTCCTCGCCCATGCCGGACGCCGTGGCGGCGCCGACTTCGTTGTCCACGTACAGGCCGGCGCCAATGATCGGGCTGTCGCCAACGCGGCCGTGCATCTTGAAGGCCATGCCGCTGGTGGTGCAGGCGCCGGCCATCTGTCCGCTGGCATCGATGGCGATCATACCCAGCGTGTCGTGGTTGTCCTTGTCACCGGGAATACCACGGCGCTCGGCGTTGATCTGCGGCGCGTAGTGTTCGGTCTTCAACCATTCACGCCAGGCTTTTTCTGCTTCCGGGGTGAGCAGGTTCTGGCGCTCAAACCCCTGCTGCACCGCGAACTGCTGGGCCCCCTCGCCCACCAGCATGACGTGCGGGGTTTTCTCCATCACCGCACGGGCCACGGAGATCGGATGCAGGATGTCGACCAGTGCCGCCACCGAGCCGCAACGGCCGTCGCCGGCCATGATGCTGGCATCCAGGCTCAACACGCCATCGCGATCCGGATTGCCGCAGCGGCCAACCGTTGGGTTGCAGAGCTCGCTTTCCGCCCAGCGAGCGCCAGCTTCAACTGCATCCAGTGCGCTGCCGCCCGCAGCCAATACCTTCCATGCCGCCTGGTTCGCACCTACGCCGAAGTCCCAGGTTGAAGCCACGCGCGCGCCGTTTGCAGCGACCGGCGATGCCAGCAGGCCCGGCGCCGCACTGCCCAATGCGCCGATCAGCGCGGTCGACTGCAGGAACTGTCTGCGGGTAGTCATGCCTGGGTTCTCCTGGGTGGTGTCAGCGTGCTGCGAGTTTATCCACGTGCCAAGCCAAGGCACCGAGTACACCGAGCTCACCATGTTCCACACGCCAGACCGGCACGTGCCGCAGCGCCTGCGACAAGCGGTCTTTTGCAAGGAAGCGTTGCTGGAAGCCACCGGCATGCAGCGGGCCGCTCAAATGACCGGTGATGCCGCCGGTGAGGTAAACCGCACGCGCGCCAAAGGTCAGTGCGAGGTCGCCGGCCAGACTGCCCAGCCACGCACAGAACACCTCGATGCTTTCCGTCGCCAGCGCATCAGTGCCGCTGTGGGCTGCCGCCACCAGATCGGCGGGGCTGAGCCAATGCGGCGTGCTGCCGCGCAGTTTGCACAGGCTGGTGTAAAGCGTGATCAAGCCCGGACCGGACAGGATCCGTTCGTTGTCGATATGCGTGTACTGCCGCGACAGCAGGCGCAATACGTCCTGCTCCAACTCAGTGGAACCCGCCAGCGCCGCATGCCCCGCTTCACTGGCGAGTACCGAAGGATTACCGCCAGGCAGATACACGGCGACGCCCAAACCGGTGCCGGGGCCGAGCACCACGGCCGGACCTGGCACCACCTGGGTAGGATCACCGCAGATCAGATGCAGCGCGTCGGCGTCGGCATGCGCCATGGCCTGTGCGACAGCAACGAAATCATTGATCAGCTCCAGCGTTTCCAGACCGGAGTCGCGGCGGGTTGCCGCCAGCGACACCGGCCATGCCAGGTTGGTGTTGAGCAGCGTGTCGCCATCAAGCACGCCTGCGATGGCCACGACGGCGTGTGCGATCGGTGGTGCGCTGGTTTCGCGCGCCAGCCAGTCGGCGTAATCGCGCAGGATCGCGGCAAGACTGGGATGTTCGGCGCAGGTGTACTTGCGGAAACCCCGGACGCTCAACGCACCGTTGGCATCCAGCCGGGTCCAGCCAAGACGTGCATAGGTGCCGCCTACATCCGCGCCGATGATGGCGCTCCCCGATTCAGAATCCTGGATTGCTTCGCTGCGGGCCGCGTCATCCAACGCCGGTCTGCTCATTCGTGTGCCCGCTTTTGCTGCATATCCAGGAAACGCTCAATTTGTGGTGGGCGCATGATGCGGTATCGACTGCGGCATTGAAAGCGGGCTCAAGTCAGGTGCCGCAGGGCACGCCAGGTCCACCAGCCCAGGGCAGTCATCGACAACGAGCCGCCGAGGTGCAGGCCGATTGTGACCAGTCCCCAGCCCAGCTGCTGGCGCTGCAACAGGTAAACCACTTCGGCCGAAAAGGTCGAGAACGTGGTCAGGCCGCCCAGCAGCCCGGTGACCATGAACAGCCGCCACTGCGGTGACAGTTCGGGCCGGCTGGCGAAGAATGCCAGCGCCAGACCGATGACGTAGCCACCGAGCAGGTTGGCGGTCAAGGTCCCCAGCGGCACGGTGTTGTGCAGCGGGTTCAACCAAAGACTCAGCCCGTAGCGCAGCCAGGCACCGAGTGCCGCGCCAATACCGATGGCCAGGAAGGACTGCCACATGGATTCACGCTCCAGGCACGGGTTGGCGGATGGCGGTCATTTGCGCTGCGCGCGGGCCTGCTCGCGGGCGGTGCGCAGGCGATCCAGCTTGTCTTTCAGCTTGATCTCCAGGCCGCGCTCCACCGGCTTGTAATAGACCTGTTCGCCCATCTCATCCGGGAACGCGGTCTGGTCCAGCGCGATGCCGCCTTCGACATCGTGGTCGTACTGGTAGCCCTGGCCGTAACCCAGCGTCTTCATCAGACGCGTCGGAGCGTTGCGCAGGTGCATCGGTACCGGCTGGGTTCCGTACTTGGCGATGTCGGCACGGGCTGCGTGCAGCGACATGTAGGCGGCGTTGGATTTGGCGGTGCTGGCCAGGTACACGACCAGGTTGGACAGGGCGATATCGCCTTCCGGTGCGCCGATGCGGTCATAGGCGTTCCAGACATTGATCGCCATTTCCAGCGCACGTGGATCTGCCAGGCCGACGTCTTCCACCGCCATGATGGTCAGCCGGCGCAGCAGGTAAGACGGATCGCAGCCACCATCGAGCATGCGTGCCAGCCAGTAGATGGCGCCATCCGGGTTGGAGCTGCGCACCGACTTGTGCAGTGCCGAGATCTGGTCGTAGAACTGCTCGCCATTCTTGTCAAAGCGGCGGGTGCGGTCGGCCAGCACCTGCAGCAGGGTTTCCGGGGTGATTTCACCGCCCTCGCCTGCGGCCAGTTCTGCGGCGATTTCCAGCAGGGTCAGGGCGCGGCGCACATCGCCATCGGCGGCCCTGGCGATTTCCAGCAACGACTCGGCCGAGACCGTGATCTCCTGCTCGCCCAGTCCGCGCTCTTTGTCGTCGAGTGCGCGCTGCAGCGCTTCCACTACGTCTTCGGGCGAGACAGATTCCAGCACGTGCACGCGGCAGCGCGACAACAATGCAGAGTTCAGCTCGAACGAAGGGTTTTCGGTGGTAGCACCGACAAAAATGATCGTGCCGCGTTCGATGTGCGGCAGGAAGGCATCCTGTTGTGCCTTGTTGAACCTGTGCACTTCGTCGACGAACAGCACGGTGCGGCGACCGTCGGCGAAACGATGTGCGGCCTCGGCCAGCACCTGGCGTACATCCGGCAGACCAGACAGCACAGCAGATATCGCCTTGAACTCGGCATCGGCGTACTGCGCCAGCAACAGGGCCAAGGTGGTCTTGCCGCAGCCCGGCGGGCCCCACAGGATCATCGAATGCACGCGCCCGGATTCGACCGCGCGGCGCAGCGCCGTGTTGGGTGCGAGCAAGCGCTTCTGGCCGACCATCTCGTCCAGTGCACGCGGACGCATGCGCTCGGCGAGCGGACGCATGTTGTCCCGGTCCGCTGTCAGCAGGTCGGCGGGAGATTCATCAAGAAAGATATTTCGGGATCTGGCCACGCCTGCATTCTAGCAGCGTGGCCGCCCTGCCCTGGTCTCAAAAGCCCGGCTTGGGTTCAGCGGTCGCCGACGACGTCGACGTCCTTGCCCGGCACGAAGCGGAAGGTGCCTGCAGCAAAGCTCGGGTTCTTCTTCCAGCCGCTGAAAGTGATGATGGTGCGCTGGCCGACCGCGTCGGTCAGCTCCATCCGCGACAGCGCGCCACCGGAGAAGCCCAGAGCGGCGACATCGAAGCTGGCCTGGGTATCGCGCTTGGGCGTGAGCGACAGCCACTGCATGCCGTCGCGCGGCGCGGCTTCTTCGCTGATGTCGTACTGCTGTTCCAGCAGTGCCGGGTTGATCAGGGCGGTGAGCGGATTGTTCTGCTCCTCGGTGCCCTGCGGGCTGACCCGTGCCTGCTCCAGGTCCGGCTCGTAAACCCACAGCTTGCTGCCGTCGGCGATGATCAGCTGCGGATGCGGGCGGGTGTATTCCCAGCGGAACTGGCGCGGTGCCGACAGCGCCACGCGGCCGCTGGACGATTCCTTGACCCGGCCACGCTGATCCACCACCTGCTGCGCAAACTGCCCATCAAGGCCGCGCAGGCCGCTGGTGAAGGACTTCAGGTCGTCGCGGGCGCCGGCATGGGCATCCGCAGCAAGGCCGGCACAAGCCAGGGCAACAGCAAGAACGGAGTGGCGCAGGAATGCAGTCATGGCGGCTTGGGATAGTTGTGTCGTTGGTGAGGCAGAGTCTGCCTCTTGCAAACTGAATGGGCGGCAATCAATCGCTGAATGCCGCCCTTTCGTTCAGTGCTTGGGTGGCGGTGGCGCCAGCACGGTGCGGTCGCCGTTGTGTTCCGGCGCGGTAACCACACCGGCCGCCTCCATCGCCTCGATCAGGCGCGCGGCACGGTTGTAGCCGATCTTCAGGCGACGCTGCACACCGGAAATGGACGCGCGGCGGGTTTCGGTCACGATGCGCAGGGCTTCGTCGTACAGCGGGTCGGATTCATCGCCACCATTGCTACTGCTCTCCGGCAGACCGTTGGCGCCGACCACCACGCCATCGCCCATGGTCTGCACTTCGTCCAGCACGCCCTCGATGTAATCGGTGGGGCCACTGGCCTTCAGGTGCTCGACCACGCGGTGCACTTCTTCGTCGGAGACGAAGGCGCCGTGCACGCGGTCCGGCATGGCGGTGCCCGGCGGCAGGTACAGCATGTCGCCGTTGCCCAGCAGCGCTTCCGCGCCGGACTGGTCGAGGATGGTGCGCGAGTCGATCTTGGAGCTGACCTGGAAGGCGATGCGGGTCGGGATATTGGCCTTGATCAGACCGGTGATCACGTCCACCGACGGGCGCTGCGTGGCCAGGATCAGATGGATGCCGGCAGCACGTGCCTTCTGCGCCAGGCGTGCGATCAGCTCTTCGACCTTCTTGCCGACGATCATCATCATGTCGGCGAATTCGTCGATGAAGATGACGATGAAGGGCAGCGGTTCGAGCGGACGCGGCGCCTCGCCCATCTCCGGGTTGGGCTTGAACAGCGGGTCCATCATCGGCTGGCCAGCGTCGATGGCGTCCTTCACCTTCTTGTTGAAGCCGGCCAGGTTACGCACGCCGACCGCGCTCATCAGCTTGTAGCGGCGCTCCATTTCGGCCACGCACCAACGCAGGCCGTTACCGGCCTCCTTCATGTCGGTGACCACCGGCGCCAGAAGGTGCGGAATGCCCTGGTAGACGCTGAGCTCCAGCATCTTCGGGTCGATCATCAGCATGCGCAGGTCTTTCGGGCTGGCCTTGTACAGCAGGCTCAGCACCATCGCGTTGACCGCAACGGACTTGCCCGAGCCGGTGGTACCGGCCACCAGAAGGTGCGGCATGCGCGCCAGGTCGGCCACGCTGGGGCGGCCGGCGATGTCCTTGCCCAACGCCAGGGTCAGCACGCTGGCCGATTTGTCGTATTCCTTGGAGCGCAGCAGCTCGGACAGGAAGATCATCTCACGGGTGACGTTGGGGATTTCCAGGCCGATCACCGACTTGCCCGGAATCACGTCAACCACACGCACCGACTTGACCGACAAGCCGCGCGCGATGTCCTTGTCCAGCGAACTGATCTGGCTGACCTTGATGCCCGGCGCCGGTTCGATTTCGAAACGGGTGATCACCGGGCCCGGATAGGCGCCAACGACCTGCGCATCGATGCGGAAGTCCTTGAGTTTGAACTCGATCTGCCGCGACAGGGTTTCCAGCGTCTGCTCGTCGTAGCCCTTGGCCTGCGGCTTGGGGTCGTCGAGCAGGGCCAGTGGCGGAATGTCCGAGCCGTCGCCATTGACGCCCTGGAACATCGGAATCTGCGTCTCGCGTTTGGCGCGGTCACTCTTCTCGATCACCGGTGCCGGGCGCGGCTCGATCTTCACCGGCTCGCGCTTGGCGCGCACCTCGGCGTCCACCTTGCGCACTTCCTCGCGCTCCTCGCGCAGCACGCGGGTCTGCTGCCACTCGCTGGCCTGCTCTTTCTTCTTGTTGAGCAGCGGACCGAGCGCCAGCACCCACTTGCCGATCTTCTCCATCACCGCGAACCACGACAGCCCGGTGGCCAGGGTGATCGAGGTCAGCAACAGCACCAGCAGGAACAGATTGCTGCCCACCGGGCCAAAGCCCGTCTGCAGGGACTTGCCGACCAGCACGCCCAGGCCGCCGCCTGCGCGGGCAACATCACCCGGCGGCAGACGCAGGTACAGGAAACCGGTGGCACCAATGAGGAAACCGACAATGCCGACCAGACGCAGCGCCGGGCCCAGATCATCCTGGCCGCGCTCGTCGGTCTTCTTCAGGCCGAACATGGCGATCCATGCGACCGCCGCCAGCATCAGCGGAATCAGGTAGGCCACATAGCCAAACAACTGGCGCAGCACATCGGCAATCCATGCGCCGACCTTGCCGCCCATGTTGTGCACGGGCGCAACCACCGAGCCCGACTGTGACCAGCCCGGATCGGTAGGCGAGTATGTGAATAGACTGGCGAGCAGATACAGCAGCGCCGGCGCGATCGCGATCAACGCCAGATCACGCCACAGCTTTTGACGACGCGGATTGTCTGCTGCAGCCGCCGACTTGCGCGCTTCAGCGGCAGCCTTGGGGCTCTTGTCGCGTTCCGGGACCTGTTTCGCCACCTTTGACCAGACCTTAAAAATGCACGGTTAGTGATTGATATTAAACGACAGATCGTCGGGTTTCACCCAATTACAGCGCAGTGCGGTACGGCTGACAGACAGAAAACGTCAAAAAGCCGCCAGACGGAGGCGGCGGCAATGCGGGAAACCGCGGAGTTGTATCCAACGGGCCGCGCAGTTCCATTCACGTGCCTTGATTCACCGGGGTCAGACCGCCACTCTATTGGCTTGCCCGGACAGTTGCGGAATGCCGCGTTCGGGCCACCAATCCTGACTTTCGCGAGTATACATGAGCACTTCCAGCCTCCCGACCAAGCACTCCCGCCTGTTGATCCTCGGCTCCGGCCCCGCCGGCTGGACCTCTGCGGTCTATGGCGCACGCGCAAACCTGAAGCCGCTGGTCGTTACCGGCCTGCAGCAGGGTGGCCAGCTGATGACCACCACCGAGGTCGACAACTGGCCGGGCGATGCGCATGGCCTGATGGGTCCGGACCTGATGGCGCGCATGCAGGCGCATGCCGAGCGCTTCGAAACCGAAGTGGTGTTCGACCACATCCATACCGCCGACCTGTCCAAGCGCCCGTTCACCCTGACCGGTGACAACGCCCAGTACACCGCCGATGCGCTGATCATCGCCACCGGCGCCACTGCCAAATACCTGGGCATTCCGTCCGAGGAAGCCTTCAAGGGCCGCGGCGTGTCTGCCTGCGCCACCTGTGACGGCTTCTTCTACCGCGACCAGGACGTAGTCGTGGTCGGCGGCGGCAACACTGCCGTTGAGGAAGCCCTGTACCTGTCCAACATCGCCCGCAAGGTCTATCTGGTCCACCGCCGCGACACCTTGAAGGCGGAAAAGATCATGCAGGACAAGCTGTTCGCCAAGGTCGCCGCCGGCAAGATCGAAACCGTGTGGCACCACCAGGTCGACGAAGTGCTGGGCAATGACGCTGGCGTCACCGGCGTGCGCGTCAAGTCCACTCTGGACGGCAGCACCCGCGATATCGAAGCCCACGGCTTCTTCGTCGCCATCGGCCACCAGCCCAACACTGAGCTGTTCACCGGCCAGCTGGCAATGAACAACGGCTACCTGGAAATCCGTTCCGGCCTGGGCGGCAACGCCACCATGACCTCGGTCGAAGGCGTCTTCGCCGCCGGCGACGTTGCCGACCAGCACTACCGCCAGGCCATCACCTCGGCCGGCTTCGGCTGCATGGCCGCACTGGACGCCGAGCGCTTCCTGGACGAAAAGGGCGCCTGAGCGCCCCACCCGGCCAGCCCGCCATGGACAAGCTGATGATCAAGCAGCTGCTGTTCCATGGCAGCTGGCTGGTTTTTCCTGTCATCGCCTGGCTGCTGTGGCGCTGGCGCAAACGGCAGCACCGCGCAGCCATCGTGGTGCTGCTGCTCGGCTCCAGCGTGTTCGTCTGGGCACGCTTCATCGAGCCGCAGATGATCGTGACCAGGCACACCACGCTGGTAGGTACTGGTACCGCTACACGTATCGCGCTGGTCAGCGACATCCACCTGGGCGTCTACAAGGATCGGCGCTTCCTTGAGCGGTTGGTGAAGCGCATCAACGATCAGGATGTCCACGCGGTGGCGATCGCCGGCGACCTGACCTACGAGCCACAAGGCCTGTCGCTGCAGGAGCTGTTCGCGCCGCTGGCGGACCTACGCGCGCCCGCGTTTGTGGTACTCGGCAACCACGACCAGCAAAAACCTGGCCCCGACATCGACAAACCCTTGCGTGCCGCTCTCGCCGCGCACGGCATGAACGTCATTGAAGGACGTTTGCTCAGGGACGCTGATGGTGTGGATTGGGCGGGCCTCGGAGACCGCTGGGCAGGGCGGGATGACGCGCGCTTCCTGCTCGGAGGCGAAGCACTGCTTGGACCCACGATCATTCTTGCCCATAACCCCGACAGCGCCATGCAGGTGTGCGCCGGCAATGTGGCCGTGGTGCTCGCCGGGCATACGCATGGCGGGCAGATCCGCATCCCCTGGCTGTACCGCAAGGTCATTCCGAGCGCTTATGGCTTCGATCGCGGTGAGCAGGTCATGCAGGGCGCCTGCGGTCCGATACGTGTTTTCACCACCAGCGGTAGCGGAGAGATCGGCCTGCCATTGCGCCTGTTCAACCCACCCGTCATCGATGTACTGACGTTGGAACCATGAACCTGCCTTTGCAACTTCGCGTCCTGCCCAGCCTTGCAGCGTTGCGCGCCGCGCAGTGGGATGGCCTGCATGACGGCAGCAACCCCTTCATCAGCCACGCCTTTCTCAGTGGACTGGAGCAGCATGGCTGCCTGCGCCCGGAATGGGGCTGGCAGGCCCAGCACCTGAGCCTGTGGCGCGACGACGAACTAGTCGCCGCCGCACCGGGTTACCTGAAGCAGAATTCGCACGGCGAATTCGTTTTCGATCATGCCTGGGCCAACGCGTATGCACGCCATGGTCTGGAGTACTTCCCGAAGTGGCTGTGCGGCGTGCCCTATTCGCCGGTCACCGGGCCGCGCTTGCTGGCCCGTTACGACGCTGATCGGCAGGCATTGATCGAGGCCGTCGTGCGCCATGTGCAGGACAACGACTTGTCGTCCGCACATATCAATTTCCATCTCGCCGATGAAGACCCACTGTTCGGCGCGCAATGGCTGCAGCGCGATGACGTGCAGTTCCAGTGGCGCCGCCAGCCGGACTGGAAGAACTTCGATGACTTCATCGGTGCGATGGATCACAAGCGGCGCAAGAACATCCGCCAGGAGCGCGCCAAGGTTGTCCGCGCCGGTATCAGCTTCGTCGTGCGCCACGGCGATGAGGCCAGCGCGGACGAGTTGCGCGCCATGCACGGCTTCTACCTGCAGACCTTTGCCGAGTACGGCAACGCGCCGGCGCTGACTTTGGCGTTCCTGCGCCACATGGCCGAGCAGATGCCGCGTCAGCTGGTGTTGTTCCTGGCGATCCAGGATGGCGAGCCGATTGCAGGCGCGCTGTGCCTGCGTGGCGCCGATACGCTGTACGGGCGCTACTGGGGCGGCGCCACCCTGCCCGGCCTGCACTTCGAGACCTGCTACTACCAAGGCATCGAGTACTGCCTACGCGAAGGCCTGCAGCGCTTCGAGCCCGGTGCGCAGGGCGAGCACAAACTGGCGCGCGGCTTTCTTCCGACACAGGTTCGCAGCCACCATTGGCTGGCCCATCCACAGTTCCGCGAGGCGGCACGCGACTGGTGCGGCCGCGAGCGCGAGGATGTCGCGACCTATGCCGCAGACCTGTTGCGCCATTCGCCCTTCAAGCAGGAAGATCCATCGCAATGAGCAACAAAGGTCCGTTCCTGCTGGACAGCGCCAGCGATGCGCCGTTCCCGCCCGCCGAGCTGGCCTTGCAGGAACCCGATGGCCTGCTCGCCGTCGGCGGCGACCTGAGCCCGGTGCGGTTGCTCAACGCCTATGCTGGCGGCATCTTCCCGTGGTTCTCCGAGGGCCAGCCGCTGCTGTGGTGGTCGCCGGACCCTCGCATGGTGTTCCGTACCGATCAGGTCCACCTGTCCTCGCGCTTCCGGCGCGGGTTGCGCAGCAGTACTTGGAAAATCCGCGCTGATACCGCGTTTTCCGAGGTCATGCAGGCATGCGCCTTGGCGCCGCGCCCCGGCCAGGATGGCACCTGGATCACCGCCGACATGCACCAGGCCTATGTCGCCCTGCACCAGCTCGGCTATGCGCATTCGGTGGAGGTGTTTGATGGCGAAGCGTTGGTTGGCGGCATCTATGGCGTCGCCATCGGCCAGATGTTCTTCGGCGAAAGCATGTTCAGCGGCCGCAGTGGCGGCTCGAAAGTGGCGCTCGCAGCCCTGGCCGGCACCCTGGCCGAGTGGGGCTGGCCATTGATGGATGCACAGGTGGAGAACCCGCACCTGCTGCGGATGGGTGCGGAGCACCTGCCCCGCGCAGTGTTTCTGGACAGCGTGCGCCAGCTGGTCCAGCAACCCAGCGATGCAGGCAGCTGGACGCGCAGATTTGGCGAGCTGGCGGCCTCGTCATTGGCCTGAATGCTGGCGCTTAACGCAAACTTTGCATCCCGGCCCGCGACAGCGTAAAATGCCCGCCCTTAGGCCCATTGGCCGTCCGCAGAACCGCACAGGACTACATGTCGAAAGACGACTCCATTGAGTTCGAAGGCACCGTCAGCGAGACGTTGCCGAACACCACGTTCCGTGTTCGCTTGGAAAATGGGCATGAAATCATCGCCCACATCTCCGGCCGCATGCGCAAGAACTACATCCGCATCCTGACCGGTGACCGCGTCAAGGTTGAGATGACGCCGTACGACCTGACCAAGGGCCGTATCACCTACCGCATGAAGTAATGCGGTAAGTCGAGCGTGAGCAGAAAGCCAGCCTTAGCGCTGGCTTTTTCGCGTGGCCAGGATTCCATGTAGTGCCGAGCCATGCTCGGCAGAGGCGTTACCAGCAATGCCCACCGTAGTGCCGAGCCATGCTCGGCAGGGGCGTTACCAGCAATGCCCCCCGTAGTAACGAGCCATGCTCGGCAGGAGCGCTACCGGTAATGCCCCATGCCGAGCATGGCTCGGCACTACAGAGGCAACGAAGCCCCCCAACCCTCTCCTGCGCCTGCGGCACAAGGGAGGGACCAGAGCAAAAGAAAACCCCCGCATCGTTGGATGCGGGGGTTTGTTTGCGCCGACACAATCCTGGCTTCGCGGCTTACGCCGCTCCCACAGGAGCTGGCTTACACCGTTGCCGGCAACAGATGCTCCGGCTCGGACTCGGTTTCCACGATCAGCTCGCCGTCGCGGACATCGATGCTGACCTTGCCGCCGTTCAACAACTTGCCGAACAGCAGTTCGTCGGCCAGGGGGCGCTTCACCTTGTCCTGGATCACGCGGTACATCGGACGCGCGCCCATGTCGGCGTCGAAGCCGTGATGGGCCAGCCATTCGCGGGCAGCCGGGGTGGCCGACAACGAAACATGCTTGTCCTGCAGCAACATTTCCAGTTCGATCAGGAACTTGTCCACGACCCGCAGGATGTGCTCGAAGCCCAGCGGCTGGAACTGCACCACGGCATCGAGGCGGTTACGGAACTCCGGGGTGAAGCTCTTGCGGATCACTTCCATCGCATCGGTTGCATGGTTCTGCTTGGTGAAGCCGATCGAGCGACGCGCTGCCTGGGTGGCGCCAGCATTGGTGGTCATCACCAGAACCACATTCTTGAAGTTCGCTTCGCGACCATTGGTGTCGGTAAGCACGCCACGATCCATGACCTGCAACAGGATATTGAAGATGTCCGGATGCGCCTTCTCCACCTCGTCCAGCAGCAGCACGCAGTGCGGCGTCTTGACGATTTTCTCGGTCAGCAGGCCACCCTGGTCGAAGCCGACGTAGCCCGGAGGCGCACCGATCAGGCGGCTGACCGAATGCGGCTCCATGTACTCGGACATGTCAAAGCGCACCAGCTCGATACCCAGCTGCAACGCCAGCTGACGGGTCACCTCGGTCTTGCCAACGCCGGTGGGGCCGGCGAACAGGAAGTTGCCGATCGGCTTGTCCGGACTGGCGAGGCCGGAACGTGACAGCTTGATCGCCGAAGCCAGCGACTCGATGCCCTGGTCCTGGCCAAAGATCACCATCTTCAGGTTGCGCTCCAGATGCTGCAGCACATCCTTGTCGGTCGCCGTGACCTGCTTGGCCGGAATCCGCGCCATCTTGGCGACGATCGCTTCGATTTCCTCGATGTCGATGCGTTCCTTGCGCTGGCCTTCCGGCAACAGGCGCTGGCGCGCACCGGCCTCGTCGATCACGTCGATGGCCTTGTCTGGCAACAGGCGATCCGCAATGTGCTTGACCGACAGGTCCACCGCCGCCTGCAATGCATCGTCGGCATAGGTCACACTGTGGTGCGCCTCGTATTTCGGTCGCAGGCCCTTGAGGATCTCGAAGGTCTCGCCGATGGTCGGCTCGACGATGTCGATCTTCTGGAAGCGCCGCGCCAGGGCACGATCCTTCTCGAAGATGCCACGGTATTCCTGGAACGTGGTCGAACCGATGCAGCGCAGCTCACCCGAAGCAAGCGCCGGCTTGATCAGGTTGGACGCATCCATGGTGCCACCCGACGCCGACCCGGCACCGATGATGGTGTGGATTTCGTCGATGAACAGCACCGAGTTGGGAATCTTCTTCAGCGCGGTGATCACGCCCTTCAGGCGCTTCTCGAAGTCGCCGCGGTACTTGGTGCCAGCCACCAGCGCGCCCAGATCCAGCGAATAGATCACCGCATCGGCGAGCACGTCCGGCACCTCACCATCGACGATGCGCTTGGCCAGGCCTTCGGCGATGGCGGTCTTGCCGACGCCGGCCTCGCCGACATACAACGGGTTGTTCTTGCGGCGGCGGCACAGCACCTGGATGGTGCGCTCGATCTCGTCGCGGCGCCCAACCAGCGGATCGATCCGCCCAGCCTTGGCCTGTTCGTTGAGATTGCTGGCGAACTCGGCCAGGGAATCGCCCTTGCCTTCCCCCTCACTGCCTTCGGTCCTGCCCTCACCTTCCAGCGGGGAAGACATTTCCGGGTCATCGCCACTCTTGCCCACGCCGTGGGACAGGTAATTGACCACATCCAGGCGGGTCACGTCCTGCTGGTTGAGGTAATAGACCGCGTGCGACTCCTTCTCGCCGAAGATGGCGACCAGCACATTGGCACCGGTGACCTCCTTCTTGCCGGAGGACTGTACGTGGTACACGGCCCGCTGCAGCACCCGCTGGAAGCCCAGGGTCGGCTGCGTATCCCGGCCGTCATCCTCGGCCAGCAACGAGACCGAGGCATTGATCGCCTTCTCCAGCTCGCGACCCAGGCGCTCCAGGTCCGCGCCGCAGGCTTTGAGAACCGCCTGCGCCGAAGCATTCTCCAACAACGCCAACAGTAGATGTTCAACCGTCATGTACTCATGACGGGCTTCTCGGGCGCGCTTGTAGCACTGACCAATGGTCTGCTCGAGGTCTTTACTGAACATAAGGCACTCCGGTTGCGGTTGGAGACAATATGCGGCCTGACGACGATTTTTCCAGCACCGTAATGACGAAGATGTAGACGCCGGGCCGGCAGGCACGGCAAATCGCCCGCCTCCGTGAATCCTGCATTCACTTTCGACGCAGGAACAGGGGCTTGGATCGGGATTGTGTGTCTCGCGCGAAACGGATCGTTCCGCCAGCCGAAACTCCTGCACCCGGGCATACCGGCAGTTCTACAGCCGGCAAGTGACCGCTGCGCCGCCGATGCGGATAACCATGCCGCATGGGCACAAAGCCGGGCGCAGGATCGGCGCCCGGAGCAGGCTCAGGCCCGCTCCATCGTGCACATCAGTGGGTGCTGGTTCATCCGCGAGAACTCATTGACCTGGGCAACCTTGGTCTCGGCGACTTCACGGGTATACACACCGCAGATGCCACGGCCGCGGGTATGGACGTGCAGCATCACCTGGGTGGCCTTGTCCATGTCCATCGAGAAAAAGCTCTGCAGGACGGTCACCACGAAGTCCATCGGGGTGTAATCGTCGTTCAGCAGCATCACCTGGTACTGCGGCGGGGGCGCAACCTCGGGCTTGCCGGGAGCTACCAGCAGGCCGTGTTCGCTGTCGTGTTGGGTCTTCTGGGACATCTGGCGATTATAGCCGTTCCAGTTGGCTGTCTTTTGACCATTGGACGTCTGCCCCCTCGCCCCCGCACAATTTACCGGCTAACCATCCATTCCTTGGGGAAAACATGAAGAAGTCCGTACTCAGCATCGCCCTGCTGACCTTGGCCACCGCCGCCGCTGGAACCGCTTTTGCCGGCGAACCGGACCGTGCGGTCGGTCGCCTGCTTGATACCCTCAAGTACAAGTACGAGGTAGACAGCGATGGTGACTACCAGCTGGTCTTTGAAATGGACGACGACCGTACCCAGCTGGTGTTCGTGCGCTCCAACGTCGAAACCTATGGCAGCCACCACGTGCGCGAAATCTGGTCGCCGGGCTACAAGTCCGAAGGTCCGCAGTTCCCGGCACTGGTCGCCAACCGCCTGCTGGAGGATTCCAACGACTCCAAGCTCGGCGGTTGGGTCAAGCAGGGCGAGGTGGCCATGTTCGTGGTCAAGATTGACGCCGATGCCAGCGCCGAGGTGATTTCCGATGCCATCGACGCCGCTGCCAAGAGCGCAGATGCGATCGAGCTGGAAATGACGTCCAAGGACGAGTACTGAGCGTGAATGCACTGCAGTCCCAGCGATGGGCGCCACATGTGACCGTGGCCACCGTGGTCTCCCGCGCAGGGCAACTGCTGCTGGTGGAAGAAGAAAAGAACGGCCGGCGGGTATTGAACCAGCCGGCCGGCCATCTCGAGCCAGGCGAGAGCCTGCTCGAGGCGGCCGTGCGTGAAACCCGCGAGGAGACCGGCTGGGACGTGCACCTGACCGGCTTCATCGGCAGTTATCAATGGACGGCCGTCGACGGCACGCCGTTCCTGCGCTTTGCCTTCTCCGCCGAACCGCTGCAGCACCACCCGCAGCAGGCGTTGGATACCGGCATCGTGCAGGCGCTGTGGATGAGCCCGGTAGCCCTGCAGGCCGATATGGCGCGGCTGCGCAGCCCGCTGGTCTGGCATACGATTTCCGACTGGCTGGCCGGGCAGCGCTACCCGCTTTCGATTGTGCGACAGGTGGCACCGTGAGCAATCCCAACATCGTGGTGGGCGTCTCCGGCGGCGTGGATTCGTCGGTGGCAGCACTTACCCTGGTCCAGCAAGGCCTGGATGTCGCCGGTCTGTTCATGCAGAACTGGGCCGACGATGGCAGCGGCCATTGCCGTGCCGAAGATGATCGCCGCGACGCCGTGGCGGTCTGCGGCCGGCTCGACATCCCGTTCCACTTCCGCGATTTCTCCAGCGAATACTGGCAGGGTGTGTTCGAGCATTTCCTGGCCGAATATGCGGCTGGCCGCACGCCCAACCCGGATGTGCTGTGCAACCGCGAGGTCAAGTTCAAGCACTTCCTGGACGCCGCGCGCGAGCTGGGCGCCGAGCGCATCGCCACCGGTCACTATGCCCAGGTCGACCACTCCGGCGGCCGCTGGCGCCTGCTGCGCGGCGCCGATCGCGGCAAGGACCAGAGCTATTTCCTGCACCAGCTGGGCCAGACCCAGCTGGCAGCCACCCTGTTCCCGATCGGGCACATGGAGAAGAGCGAGCTGCGCCGCATCGCCCGTGACGCCGGCCTGCCCACCCATGCCAAGAAGGATTCGACGGGTATCTGCTTCATCGGCGAACGCGATTTCCGCGAATTCCTTGGCCAGTACCTGCCAGCCCGCGAGGGCGAGATCCACGACCCCGACGGCCAGCTGATCGCCCGTCACCCCGGCGTGTTCTATTTCACCCTTGGCCAGCGCGAAGGCCTGAACATCGGCGGCGTGCGTGGGCGCCCGGCAGCACCATGGTTCGTGGTCGGCAAGGACGTGGCCCGCAACATCCTGTACGTCGACCAGGGCCATGACAGCCCCTGGTTGCAGTCCAACTGGCTGCGCAGCGAAACCATGCACTGGATTGCCGGTGCCCCACCCGCCCGTGAATTCGATTGCACCGCGCAGACCCGCTACCGCCAACCGGACGAAGCCTGCACCGTGAAGGTACGTGATGACGGTACGCTGGACGTGCATTTCGCACGCCCGCAACGCGCCGTCACCCCCGGCCAGTCGCTGGTGTTGTACGACGGCATGGAATGCCTGGGCGGCGCGGTGATCGCCGCCACCGATGCACCCCTGGAGCGCCGTTTGGCCGCCCCTGTTTCCCCTTGAGAGATGACCATGACCTTTTCCATCGATGACCGCGTACTTGCCCTGGCTGGCATTGCCCAGGCCTTGCAGCAGGTCCGCCGCATCGCAGAAACCGGCCATTCGGAGAGCGCCGTGGTGCGTACCGCAATGGACAGCGTAATGCGTATTGATGCCAGCTCGCCCGCTGCCGTGTATGGCAGTGCCAACCAGGTGGAACCCGGACTGCGCCTGCTGCGCGACTACTTCCGCAACCAGGGCAAGGACGACCTGCTGCCGCGGCTCGCGCTGTCGGTGATGCAGCTGGAACGTCGTTTCGTGCGCGAAGGCGCCACGGTCGACAAGGTGGAAGCCGGCATCGAGCGCGCCGCCGGCATTGCCCGCGAGCGCGGCGACAGCTGCCACCCGGACGTACTGAGCGCGATGGGCGCGCTGTATGCGGACACCATCAGCCAGCTCAAGCCGAAGATCATGGTGCAGGGCAACCCGCATTACCTGGGCCAGGCGATGGTGGTGTCGGAGATCCGGGCGCTGCTGCTGGCCGCGGTACGCTCGGCGGTGCTGTGGCGCCAGCTTGGCGGCGCTTACTGGGATTTCCTGTTCTCGCGCAAGTCCATGCTCGAAGCCATCGAGCGCCGTCTGCGCTGATTTTCAAGGCCCGCAATCGCATGGGTTGCGGGCCTGCATCGCAAAACCTCCCGGGATTCACCTCTGTGGGCTAAAGACACCCTGCCCACTGCCGATACTGCATTCGTGACTCTCCCGAGAACGTCCATGTATTCACGTATTGCAATCCGTTTGGCAGCCCCGCTTGTCCTCACCCTTCTGGTTGTGGTCGCTGCCGCCCTGTCCTGGCCCTCCGCGGCCCTGTGGGCGATCCTGACCACCATGGTGCTGAGCTGGCTGGTGTTTGCCTGGTGGAGCGTGCATTCGCAAAGCAAGCGCTCGCCTGAGCACGCCAAGGTGCTGAAAGAGCAGGACCAGCTGCTCAACGAACTGCGCAGCTTTGTCAGCAACGAAATCGATGGTTCGCGCAGCGAGATCGAGCGCGCCCGCGAGCTGATCCGGCAGGCCGTCGGCGGCTTGGGCGGCAGCTTCGATGCGATGAGCCGCAAGTCGCGCCAGCAGAGCCAGGCATTGGCCCGCATCGTTGACCGCGCCGGTGATGAAGGTGGCGGCGGTGTCGACGTGGCCCGCTTCGCCCAGAATGCCAGCCACCAGATGGAACAGCTGGTGGAAGCACTTGAGCAGGTCAGCGGCCAGAGCAGCAACACCGTGCAGCACATCGACCAGATGGCACAGCACCTGGATGGCATCTTCGCCCTGCTCGAAGACGTCAAGTCGATCGCCGACCAGACCAACCTGCTGGCCTTGAATGCCGCCATCGAAGCCGCGCGTGCCGGTGAAGCCGGTCGTGGCTTCGCCGTGGTGGCCGACGAGGTGCGCAACCTCTCCGAGCGCTCCACCACCTTCAACGAGCAGATCCGCAAGTTGGCCCACAGCTCCAAGGACGCGATTGCCAAGGTGCGTGAAACCGTCACCCACATGGCCTCACGCGACATGGACCGGTCCCGCGAAGCCCGCCACGAAGCGGCATCGATGCTGGACAGCGTTGCCGCCATCAACGCCTCGCTGGGTGATGGCATGCGCGAGATCTCCGAATGCGGCCGTGCCATCGACGGCAGCGTCGCCGAAGCCGTGCGCGCCCTGCAGTTCGAGGACATCGCCACCCAGGCCCTGGGCGGCGTGCACACCCATCTTGACCGTCTTGGCGCGATCAACCGCGAAGCCGTGGCGCTGCAGGAACTGCTGCACCGTAACGGCGGCGTCTTCGATGGCGAGATGGTCAGCGCACTGCAGCGCACCGGCAACCGCCTGCGCGAAATGCGCGTGGAATGGGAACGCCCGCCGCACAAGCCGGTGTCCCAGCAGAGCATGGGCGCTGGCACGGTAGAGTTGTTCTGATTTCGCACTGCTCCATCCCCGCACCCGAGCCCCGGCCCTTGGCCGGGGCTTTGCTGTTGCTGCAACCACGCTGATATATGCTGACACCCCGCTCCACCGCCAACAGCAACGCCGAGCCAGCATCGCAGGCTGATGACGCCATGCTTCCATCACCTATCGCCAACGGCACCCCGCTGAGTCGACGCGAACAACTCGCGCGGCTTGAACAGCATGCACGGCGGGAGCTGCTGGAACTGCGTGCACTGCGCGCTCAAGACACGCCCCCTGGTCAGACAGAAGAGACCGATTGGCTCACAAGCAGCATCGACTGGGACCTGTCCGTTCCCTGAGACACCGCCCCAACCGGTCAACATGCGTGCGCGCACAATGCCCTTTGGGAGCGGCGCAAGCCGCGAAACACACACATCATCGGCTCAAGGCCTGCCAGCATCGCCAGCTTCGCGGCTTACGCCGCTCCCACAGGTCGAAGAAACCCGGCTGCGGATCAGGCAGCCGGGCTTGTATTTGTTCTTGCCGTCGATCAGTGGGTTGCGCTGACTGTGGTGATCGCGCCCTGGCTCGGCGATTCAAGCAACTCGCCCGGACCGCTGCGCAACCACTGCACCATCTCGCGCGGTCGCAGTGGTCGCGAGAACAGATAGCCCTGCAGTTCATCGCAGCCCTGCTGGATCAGCATCGTTGCTTCGGCCGGGGTTTCCACGCCCTCCGCCACCACCAACATGCCCAGCGCATGACCCAGGTGCACGATGGCCTGGGTAACCTCGGCGGTGCCGACGTCGTGCAACATGCCCTGCACGAAGCTGCGGTCGATCTTCAGTCGCTGCACCGGGAAACGGTTCAGGTAATGCAGGTTGGAGAAACCGGTACCGAAATCATCCACCGCAAGCGGAATGCCGTGCTGTTCGAAGACATCAAAACACTGGCGCAGCGCATCGGTGTCGCGGATCAGCGCCGACTCGGTCAGCTCCAGCTCCAGCCGTTGTGGCGGCCAGCCGTACTGCTGGCAGATGCTGACAACGCGCTCGGCAAAGCCGCGATCACGCAGCTGCAACGCCGAGACGTTGACCGCGATGCGCTCGAACTTCAACCCGGCCTGCTGCCAGACCACGGCCTGCCGGCAGACTTCCTGCAGCACCCAGTCGCCGATATGGATGATCTCGCCGCATTTCTCGGCAATCGGGATGAACTCGGCGGGACTGCATGAGCCGATCCTGCCGCTGTTCCAGCGCAGCAGCGCTTCGATCGAGGGAATGGCGTCGCCATTGGCGTGCACCAGCGGTTGGTAGACCAGGCTGAACTCGTCGCGTTCGACCGCTCCATGCAATGCATGTTCGATCTCGACCCGGCGCTGGGTGCGAGCCAACGCATCCTGGCTGTAATACTGGTAGGTATTGCGACCGGCCTCCTTGGCCGCATGCATGGCCGCATCGGCCGCACGCAGCAGGCTGTCGAAGTCATTACGCCCTTCGTCCAGCAGCGCGATACCCACACTGGCGCCAACCTTCAAGGTGACATCCTCGCGGTAGAGCGGCTCGGCCAGCGAGGCAATCAGCTTGCGCGCCACATGACCGGCGTCATCAGGCTCAACCAGGTTGCGCAGGATCACGATGAACTCATCACCGTTGAAGCGAGCGAACAGGTCAGCGTTGCGCAGGTTCTGGTGCAGGCGCGCCGCCGCGGCCTTCAGCAACATGTCACCGGTGGCGTGACCGAAGGTATCGTTGATACTTTTGAAGCCGTCCAGGTCGATGAACAGCATCGCCAGGATGGCACCGCGTTCGCGCGCCTCGATGATCGCTTCCGAGCCCTGCTCACGCAGCAGCATGCGATTGGGCAGGCCGGTCAGCAGGTCGTAGTGGGCCAGCAGTTCCAGCCGTTCATCGGCCTCGCGTTCGCGGGTGATGTCGCGGAACAGCACGACGAATCGTTCGGGCAAGCCATCACGCTGGTCCAGTTCGATCAGCACCTGCACCCACACCCGCTGCCCGGACGGACGATAGAAGCACAGATCAAGCTGTTCCGGCAGCCCGCCTTCGGCGATGCGCAGCAACGCCGACTCGAAGTTGTCGCGCGAGTCCGGGATGTAAAGGTCCAATGCCTGGTCCAGGGTCATCGGCGCCTTGCGCAGGCCGTGGATGCGGTAGCACTCCTCGGTCCATTGCATCGCGCGAGTACTGACCTCGATCTCGCAGCCGCCGATACGGCCCAGCGCGGACACGCGGTTCAGCAATTCGGTGCGCCAGCGGATCAAGGCATCGGTACGGCGCTGATTGCTGATGTTCTGCACCTGCCCCAACACGCGGTGCAGGCTGCCGGCGGTATCGTAATCAAGCTCCACCCAGATGCGCAGCTGCTGCTGGGTCACCGGGTCGCGACCCCAGGTGATATCGAAGCTGCCACCTTTGGCCTCATCCAGCAGGCGCCGCCAGCTGCAGAACAGATGCGTACGGGCATCGCTGTTCAGATTGCGCAACCACTGCCGTCCGGTCGGTAGCGCGGCATCGCTCCAGCCAATGGCGGCGGCAAATTCCTCAGACCACTGCACGCGCTTGCGCTGCGGCTCCCATACCCAGCTGCCCATGCCAGCCACACGCTGGGCGCGGCGCAGCAGGGCCTGCTGCGAACGCAGCTCGTCCTCCAGCGACTTCTGTTGCTGGATATCGGTATACGTACCAACCATCCGCAACGGCTGACCATCCCCTGCGCGAGTAACTACCTGGCCGCGATCCAGCACCCAATGCCAGCTGCCGTCAGCCTGACGCAGGCGAAACTGGCAGGCAAAGGGCACCTGCGGGTCATGCAGGTGCGCGGCAATGGCCTGGCGCAGCTGCAGTTGGTCGTCCGGATGGACTTCGTCAAGCAGGCCGATGCCAGGTTGCGCCGCGTTGGCGACATGCGCCGGACTGGCGCGGGTGACCGCGTCGCTGACGATATCCCAGTCCCACAGACTGTGGCCTGCCGATTCCATCGCCATCGCCCAACGGGCATTGCGCGCCTCGGTATCGCTGGCCAGGGAGTACAAATACCCCAACGGCACCGCCGAGGGCGACTGGACCACGCTGAGCCAGCCGTCCAACCGCTCGCCGGCACCGGGCAGCGGGCAGGCCACTGCCTCGTGCCGGTCCAGCCGCTGCCGGATGCCGGCAAGTTGCGCGCAATAACGTGACAGGCGTTCGGGCAGGCCCAGCTCCCTGGCCATGCCATTGGCGGCCAATGGTTGCCCGTCCGTGTCCAGCAGCACGACGGCCGCATTCAACGGGTGACGAAGCAGGCTAGCTATGACGCCGCGATCCACGCGATCTATCTCCACGCCCGACAAACCGGGTACCCATTCGATAACGGCAGCAACTCGGCAGAATTGAGCACTTCGTCGTGCGCTATGTGCACAAGCCGTTAAACTGCGCCGACGCTTGTCCAAACCCCCGCTCACCATGCAAGCCGATCCGGCCACTTCCGCTCCACCCGTGCCCTTCGCACTCCTGCGGCGGCGTGTACGCATGCTTTGGCTGCTTGGTTTGGCCGTTTTTTTGACGGCCGGTGCGGCGGTATTGCTGGCAACGGATGCGAATTCATCGGGCTGGCGGAGCCAAAGTGTGACGGCCATCGCGATGGCGATCTGTGCGGCGCTCATGCTGCTCTGGTACCAGCTCCGGTCATGGATGCCGGCAGCGCACTTGCATGGCCGGCTGCCTGCCGAGTTCGAACAGCTGGGAGCGCTACTGCATGACGGCGTAGTGATTGCCGACGGCGATACCGTTCTTTATGCCAACCCAGCCGCACGCGGCATTCTGGGCATGGGCGCCGGTCGCAGCGATGGCGCCATCCAGTCGCTGACCAACCTCGGCAGGCATGGCCCGCGTTCAAGCAAGAGCGAGCTCCCGGTGCAGCTGTCACGGATGGGCGGCGAGCCTTTTCATGCCATGGTGACCACCCAGCAGCTGCACCATGATGGCAAAGCCTGCCAACTCTTTGTCATCCGCGATTTGAGTGAGCTGGAACATGGCCGGGTTGCCCTGGCCACCAGCAACGCCGAGCTGCAGGCCATGGCGGGCCGCTTGTTTTCGTTGCAGGAGGATGAGCGTCGCTCCATCTCACGTGATCTGCATGACGACATCGGCCAGGCCATCACCGCAATGAAACTGGCCGCCTGCGCAGCCCGCGATGAAGAAAACAAGCCGCGCCGTCAGGACGACATCGACCAGATCATCGAGCTGGCTGACAGCACGGTGATCAAGCTACGCAATCTGTCGATGCTGTTGCGACCGCCGCAGCTCGATGCGTTGGGCCTGGAGGCTGCGCTGCGCTGGCAGGCCGGGCTGCTGTTCCGCTCCACCGACGTTGAACTTCTGCTGGATGTGGATGCGCTGCCGCGTCGTCCCAGCAACGAGGTCGAGCAGGCCTGTTTCCGTATTGCCCAGGAAAGCCTTACCAACGCACTGCGTCACGCCAGCGCCAGCCAGGTATCGCTGTCGCTGCGCAACAGCGACACTGGCGACCTGCACCTGCAGGTCGTGGACGATGGCGAAGGCTTTGACCCCGCCGGCCCGCGCGGTCTAGGCATGATCGTGATGCGCGAACGCGCGCAGAGTGCCGGCGGCAGCCTGCAAATCGAGACCGCGCCGGGTGCAGGCACCCGTATTGATCTGCGTTTACCCTACGCAATGGACGCACAGTGACCCCCCAAGGACCCCGCCCGATGTGGAACAACAGCCCTCCTTCGCTCGGTGACCGCAACGACGCGCGCCCTGCACGGCTGGGTGCGGGCAATCCCGAGCTGGCCACCCTGGTGGACGCCGCCAACCGCACCGGCACGTCGTTGATGCTGCTGCACCTGGACATCGACCACTTCGCATCGGTCAACGAGAACATGAGTGCCGAGGTGGGTGATCAGGCCTTGATCCTGATCGCCGAGCGCCTGCGTGGCTTTCTGGGCGACCGCGGCAAGTTGTGGCGACACGGCAGCGACGAATTCCTGATCGCGGTGCCCCGCAGCAGCCAGACACCGACACCGGAGGCCTTCGCCGAGCAGATACGCCAGCAGATCGAGCTGCCATTGTCGGTGCTGCCTTACACCTTGTTCCTGACTGCCAAGATCGGGGTTGGCCTCTGCCCCGAGCATTCCAATACCGCGACCGGCGTGCTCGATCTGGCCGAAGACGCCCTGCACCAGGCCGGTCGCGAAGGCGGCAACGCGGTGCACGTGCACGTATTGCACAAGCCCAGCAGTGCGCACAGCGAGAGCATCATCTCGCGGCAGCTGGTGGACGCCATCGACAACGGTGAACTGCGGCTGCGCTACCAACCGCTGGTCAGCGCCCGCGATGGTCACGTCATGGGCATGGAGGCGCTGCTGCGCTGGCAGTCCCCTACGCTGGGCATGCTGGTGCCCGAACGCTTCATGCGTACCGCCGAGCGGCTCGGGATCATCGTGCAGATCGGCGCCTGGGTGCTGGAAACGACCCTGCGCCAAGCCAAGGTCTGGCGTGATCAGGGGTTCGAAGATTTCAACGTGGCGGTCAACGTATCGACCCTGCAGCTGCTGCGCCCGAACTTCTTCACCGAAGTGATGGCGATGTTGCAGTCCATCGGCGTGCCTGCACGCATGCTGACCCTCGAAATCAACGAAAGCGCGTTGACCAACAACGTCAACTTCGTCCACGAGACCCTGGCCAACCTGCGCAACGAAGGCATCAGCCTGTGCCTGGACAACTTTGGTACCGGTGATTCGAGCCTGAGCGCACTGGTCCGCTATCCCGTGGACAAGCTCAAGATCGACCGCAGCTTCATCAAGAGCGCACCTGCGGCAAACCGTGAGGCCGCGATCAGCCGCGCCATCATCGCCATGGGCCACCAGTTGGGCATGACGGTGATCGCCAACGGCGTGGAATCGCAGGCCCAGCTTGGCTTCCTGCGCCGCAATGACTGCGATGTGTTCCAGGGCTATCTGTTTGGCGAGCCGATGTCGGCCGACGCCGCCGGCATGACCTTGCGGCGCCGCTACCTGCGGCCGGAGGCATTCGCCGAAACCCGTCCTGACCGCACGTTGCTGCTGCTGGACGACGAAGAAAACGTGCTGCGCTCGCTGGTGCGCCTGTTCCGCCGCGATGGTTACCGGATCCTCGCCGCCGGCAATGTGCGTGACGCCTTCGACCTGCTGGCAATCAATGACGTGCAGGTGATCCTGTCCGACCAGCGCATGAGCGACATGAGCGGCACCGAGTTCCTTGGCCGGGTAAAGATGTTGTATCCGGACACGATCCGCCTGGTGCTCTCGGGCTATACCGATCTGAACACCGTCACCGACGCGATCAACCGCGGTGCGATCTACCGTTTCCTGACCAAACCATGGAACGACGACGAGCTGCGCGAGCACATCCGCCAGGCCTTCCGCACCCATGATGAAAAGCAGGGTGTGGGGGCGGCGTAGGTTTCAGCCAGTCCTTTCCCTGTTTTTTTGTGGGAGCGGCATAAGCCGCGAAGCTACTGACAACTCAGACCCACATGCATCCGGCGCAATTGCAGGATGCATCGATGAAAGGCCGCCTGCAGGACATCGGTGATTGCAGATATTGCAATGACCGACACGCCACCAGCTTCGCGGCTGACGCCGCTCCCACAATCCTGCAATTCCACAATCCTGCAGCCGCGCCCGCCGATTACTTCGGCTGGCGGATCGGCAGCACGATGCGGAAGCAGGAGCCCTCGCCTACCGTGCTGTCCAGGTCGATGCGGCCGTGATGCTTGTTGATGATGCCGTAGGAGATCGACAGGCCAAGCCCGGTACCGCTGCCGACCGGCTTGGTGGTGAAGAACGGGTCGAAGATGCGCTGTCGCAATTCCGGCGAAATACCTGCGCCGTCATCCTTGAACTCAACCCACACTTCATCACCATTGACGCCGGTGCTGACCACGATATTGCCGCGATCGGCAATCGCATGGCCGGCGTTGAGCAGCAGGTTCATATAGACCTGGTTGAGCTCCGATGGCAGGCATTCGATCATCGGCAGTTCGCCGTAGCGACGTTCCAGCGTGACCTTGTACTTGAGCTCGTTCCAGATGATGTTGATGGTCGATTCGAGGCCGGCATGCAGGTCGACCAGCTTCCACGACTCGTCGCGGCCGGAGTACGAGAAATCCTTGAGATCGCGCACGATGCGGGTCACCCGCTCGATACCTTCGCGTGATTCAGCCATCAGCTGCGGCAGGTCGCGACTGATGAAATCGATGTCCAGACGGTCGCGGATATCATCGATTTCCGGGATCAAGGCCTTCGGATCGGGCGCGCGCAACGCACGCTCATAGGCCTCGATCACCGTAAACAGGCTGCGCAGATACTCCTGCAGGCTGCCCAGGTTGGAGTGGACGTAGCCGATCGGATTGTTGATCTCGTGGGCGACGCCGGCAGCAAGCTGGCCAATGGAGGCCATCTTCTCCGACTGCAGCAGCTTTTCCTGGGTACCGTTCAAGCGAAGATAGGCCTGACGCAGCTCGGCATGCCGTTGCTGCAGCTCGCGCTCGTAGTCTTCCGGGCCGTCGATATGCTGGAACAGCGCCAGGAAGGCTTCGCCGGCCTCATCACTGTGATGGTGCAGATGCAGGGTGATGACCCGCTCGCCAACCGGCAGGCTGCCGACCCAGCTACCCGAAGCACGGGCCTGCGACAGCGCGAACGGCGGCAACAAGGCCTCAAGCTGGCGACCAAGATCGACACTGCCCGGGCCATCCACGCCAAACAATTCGCGCACCAGACCATTGGCGATGCTGACTTCAAATTTGCCGCTGAAGACCAGCATCCCATGCTGGACACGCTCGCCGAGGGCTCGCAATGTGGCCGCCGAGGGGATGGGCATGAGGGTGCTGCTGTCGATCTGGGTCACGGCGGCCGGTACAAGCTCAGGAACAGGCCGCCACTATAGCTGGATGTGCGTACTTGATCGCGGCGAGGGCGCCGCGTTTGGCAGCGATCAGGCCACGGCCAGCGGCCGCCGTGCATGTACGGTCTGGGCCTGCCCCTTGGCATCGTAAGAAGGCGCACTCTCGCTACGCCCAAGCTGACGCAGCGCCCAGTTGACCTCGCGGCGGCGGCGAGCCAGCAACATGCCGTTGGCATGGTTGCGCTCTGCCAGCTCCTTGAGCTTTTCGGCTTCATGCAGCGGGGGCTGCCGCTCCAGCTCGCGCAGGGCTTCCAGTTTGTTGCCCGTGGCGGCAACCAGGGCCGGCACATCGTGCTCGGCCAAGGCGCGCTGTTCGCGGTCCAGCGCTTCGCTCAGGCGCTGCAACGGGTCGCCCATGGACAGGTTCATCCCTGCAGCTGCTGGTCCAGGCCCAGCATGCGCGTGGCGATGGCGTCGGGATTGATCTTGTAGCTGCCGTTTTCCAGTGCCTCGCGCACGGCCTGCACACGGGCCTGGTCGATGGCGGGGGCGGCGCTCAGCTCACGCTGCACGGCCTGCAGCTGGGTCGCTTCGCCGGTCAGGCGCACGCTATCGGCTGCCTCCACCGGCTTGGGCTTGGCATCGCCTGCGGCGGCCACCTTGGTGTTGATGGCTACGCTGCGCAACTGCGCTGCGGCCTGTATACCACCGTCGATTTTCTGGCTCATGTGATGGAGTCCTGATTCGGTTCAAAAACGATAACGGCAACGCCGGCCAGTTCTTTAGCAATTTATCGGCTGACCAGCACGTCGCCAGCGGGCGTGGCGATACCCTGCATCACCCGGCGTGAAGACAGGTTCTCGACCGAGACCCGTTCGCCCTCGCCAGCGTCGCCCAAGGCCTTGCCTGCCATACGCACCTCCACCCCGCCGCGGCGGGACACCAGGGCGACATTATCGCCGCGGCGGACGGTACGAGGCGCAACCAGATCGGTCGCCGACAGCAGGCTGCCAGCGCTCAATGCACGCCGCGCCACCCGGCCCACGGCCGCCTCCGGATTCAACAGCACGGCGCCAGCCAGGCGTGCCGTGTCGCGCTTGACACTGCTTATGTCGGCCGCTGCCAGCGTTTCTCCAGCCGCCACGCCCCGGGCCAACACCAGTACCTGCTGCTCCCGGCGCACTTTCACCGGCACGAACAAGCGCCAACCGCCCGCCTGCGGACAGGCGACCTCAACCGTTGTGTTGGCGGTGACCTTGGCCTGCAGAGGCTGGCTGCAGGCCGGCAGGCGCAGGTTGGCATCGACATTGGCTTCACCGCTCTCCCCTGCCCCCAGCGTGGCCAGGGCTGCGGAACGGATCGACTCCACCGGCTGGAAAGCGGTGGCCCCGGCCAGTGATGGCAACAGCAGGCAGATAGAAAGGAGTAAGCGCATCAGCGGCGGCCACCGGCTCAGGAACAGTTCGCTGGATGTCGCTGCAAGCGCCGTGCCAATTGCCCGGCTGGCGAGCACTCAAGTTGTCGGCACCTGCAGCCGATACAGCACTCATGTCACAAGACCTGCTCAACCGAATTGACCAGCGGACCCGGCTGGCCGGCCACAACCGCCTTGCCCTGCTGCTGTTCCGCCTTGGCGGACGTCAGCTTTTTGGCGTGAATGTATTCAAGGTGCAGGAGGTGCTGCGCCGTCCGGCACTGTTCCAGGTGCCCGGCCTGCCGACCCAGTTTGCCGGCGTAGCCGACGTGCGTGGCCGCTCGGTGCCGGTGCTGGATCTTGGCCTTGCCATCGGCCATCCCGAGCGCGAACCCGAGGCTGACACCTCGCCAGGCTATCTGGTGGTGACCGAGTTCAACCGCTCGGTACAGGGCTTCCTGGTCAGCGGAGTCGAGCGCATCGTCAACATTGCGGTGGAAGATATTCACCCACCGCCGGAATTGGGCGCCGAATCGACGTATTTGACCGCAGTTACCCGCTTTCAGGGCGAACTGATCCAGGTGATCGACGTCGAGAGCGTGCTGGCCGATATTGCCCAGGTACGCAGCGAGGCCGTGCTCGACCCTTCGATGGCCCTGCCTGCCGATGCACCACAGATGCAGGTACTGGTCGTCGACGACTCGCGCGTGGCTCGCCAACAGATCCGCAGCGTGCTGGACCAGCTGGGGGTGAGTGCAACCCTGCTCTCCGACGGCAAGCAGGCGTTGGAGCATCTGCTGCAGATCCAGGCATCGGGCGAGAACCCGGCCGAACGCTATGCCATGGTGATCTCCGACATCGAGATGCCAGCGATGGATGGCTACACCCTGACGACGGAAATCCGCCGCCACCCGGGTTTGGCTGGTCTTTATGTGCTGTTGCACACGTCCCTGTCGGGCGTATTCAACAACGCGATGGTCGAGCGCGTAGGCGCCAACGCCTTCGTGGCCAAGTACAGCCCGCATGAGCTGGCTGATTTCGTGCTGCAGCGGCTGCGGCATGTGGCTGAGACCCAGTACGCGTACAGCTGAGCCATGGCTCCTGTAGTGGGGGGCCGGCGAGGGGGGGGGCGGAGCACCCGGGAGCCCCCCGCGCGCGGGCCGGGCGGGCGGTCCCATCAGCGGGCGGACC